>CALXKG010000173.1 GCA_944388825.1 uncultured Clostridia bacterium
CGGATCCCGTATGAGGTGCTGGATAAGGTGTCGGTCCGGATCGTCAACGAGGTAAGGTCGATCAACCGGGTGGTTTATGATATCACCAGCAAGCCGCCGGCAACGATTGAGTGGGAATAAGCAAAAAGTGGATATGAGGGCTCGCAAAGGCGCATAAAGACTGTTTTTTTGAGGGGTTAAGGCCCTCTGTGACAACAATTTGGCAACAGTTTTCATTATTCCAAAGAGAAAGAGCTACCTGATTTGCGAAAGTCAGGCAGCTCTTTTATAGTTTATGTCTCTTTTCCATATCATGATTAAATTTATGCAAATTATGCAAAAACACCCGCCGGATATTTATCCGGCGGGCATCTGGAAATCTCACTCCATCGAAGCCTTGACAGCGTCGGCGAGGGCGGAAAGCTCCTCCCTGGTTTTTGCGCCGACGGTCGAGCGGAGGGTCGCGACCGGCTGCAGCACCGTCGTGTTTTTAAAGCAGCCGATGATATCCTGCATCAGCTTGCCGCTCATCGGGGCCCAGCTGCCGTTCTGGACGACGCCGACCGTGCGGTTCTGCATCGCGTGG
Source organism: uncultured Clostridia bacterium (assembly GCA_944388825.1). Lineage (GTDB taxonomy): Bacteria > Bacillota > Clostridia > Oscillospirales > Ruminococcaceae > Faecivivens. The sequence continues at coordinate 566 of CALXKG010000173.1, forward strand.
GCCTTCAGGTCGAGCAGCAGCGTCTCCATCGGGGTGAAGATCCCGGCGTTGTAGGTGGAGGAGGCGAAGATTAGATGGCTGTACTTAAACGCCTCGGAGACGAGGTAGGAGGGATGGGTAGCCGAGACGTCGTACATCGCGATGTTATACACGCCCCGTTCCGCCAGCATCCCGGCGAGGATCTCGGCCGCGTTTTCGGTGCCGCCGTAGATCGAGCCGTAGGCGATCAGCACGCCCTTTTCCTCCGGCTGGTAGCTGGCCCAGGCCGTATACTTCTCGATGAACCAGCCGATGGTATCGCCGGTCAGCACCCAGCCGTGCAGCGGGCAGACCATCTTAATGTCCAGCGCCGCAGCCTTTTTGAGGACCGCCAGCACCTGCGGGCCGTATTTGCCGACAATATTGGTGTAGTAGCGGCGGGCTTCGTCGAGGTAGAGGCCCTTAAAATCGATAACTTCCGCCATAATGCTCCCCGAGACCGCGCCGAAGGTGCCGAAGGCGTCGGCCGAGAAGAGGATGCCGTCGGTCGCGTCGTATGTGACCATGACCTCCGGCCAGTGGACCATCGGCGCCATTACAAAAGCGTAGGTATGGCCGCCGATCTCGAGGGTATCGCCCTCTTTGACGACGACCGACCGGGAGTCGATGTCAAAATCGAAGAACTGCTTGATCATCGGGACAGTCTTGGCGTTGCAGACGACCTTGACTTCCGGATAGCGGCGGACGACTTCCGCCAGCGTCGCGGCGTGGTCCGGTTCCATATGGTTGACGATCACATAATCCAGCTTTTTCCCATCCAGCAGGTGGGCGAGGTTTTCAAAAAAGACCCCGGAAACCGCATGGTCGACGGTGTCAAAGAGGACGGTCTCATCGCCCAGCGACAGGTAGGCGTTATAGGAAACGCCCCGGGGGATCGGGTAGACGTTTTCAAACAGCGCCAGCCGCCGGTCGTTGCCGCCGATCCAGTAGAGGGAGGGGGTGAGCATTTTGACGTTATACATGAGTAAGCGCTCCTTCTATTCTTCTATATAAAAGGGTTATGTTTTGACCTTTTTCAGTATAGCATATCGCAAAACGGGCGTCAAGGCGGCAAAAAGCCAAAAGGGGAGGGCAAACGGCATTATTTCCTATTGAAATAGTAGATTTCAATAGGCCGGAGGGAGAACCGGCCCTATGTCCCAAAGGATAAAAACGTTTTGTTTCACAAGATGGGATTTTTGCAGATTCGATCGGGATATTTCTGGCAAAATCCGGGAAGTTGAGGAACAGTTTGTTATTTTTAGCACTCTGGTATTGACTCTGCTAATTTTTGTGCTATAATAAAATCAGAACGAAGGAAGAGAGCGAAGGGGCCAGGGCCCCGGGGAAAACCCCAAAGGCCCCGCCTCCCCCCCTCCGGGATCGTTCCAGCCATCCGGCTGAAAGGCCAGACGGAAAAAGAGAGAAAAAGGCAAACACAACAAAGGGATTGAAAAAAGAATTGGAGGAATGACCTATGTTGATGCCGCGTCTGTTTGGTGATGTATTTGATGATTGGTTCGATGGGTTTGACCGTGATATGAACCAGATGATGAAGCCCCTGTATGGCAAGCACGCAAAGGACGTCATGAAGACCGATGTGCAGGAGCGCGACGGGAACTATGAAGTCGACATCGACCTGCCGGGCTTTAAGAAGGACGAGGTGAACATCCGGCTGGAGAACGGCTACCTGACCGTCACCGCTTCCAAGGGCCTGGATAAGGACGAAAAGGGCGATGAAAAGTCCGGCTATATCCGCCGGGAACGGTGGAGCGGCAGCTGCTCGCGCAGCTTCTACGTCGGCGATGGCGTGAAGAGCGAGGATGTTAAGGCGAGGATGGAGGACGGTATCCTGCATCTGACCCTGCCGAAGGAAGAACAGAAAGTCCTGCCGAAGGCGGACACCATCCTGATCGAAGGCTGACCCCGCCCCGGCCGCCCGGAAGGGCGGCCGGGAGACGGTTCCAATAGATAAAACCCGAAATAATTTGGAGGAATGACTGATGTATATGCCCAGTATCTTTGGAGAAGATCTTTTTGACAACTGGATGGAGGACGCGATGAACAGCCGTCCCTCCAACCGCCGCGGCTACGCCCGGAATGACAGCAGCGTCATGCGCACCGATATCCGCGAGGCGGGCGGCAACTACGAACTGGAGATCGAGCTGCCCGGGTTTAAGAAAGAGGAAGTTTCGATCAAGCTGGAAAACGGGACGATGACCGTCACCGCCAAAAAGGCGGCGGAACAGCCGAAAAACGGCTATGTCCGCCGGGAACGCTGGACCGGCAGCTGCTCCCGCAGCTTTTACGTCGGCGACGCGCTGCGCGGCGAAGACGTCAAGGCCCGGATGGAGAATGGCGTCCTCTATATCACCATCCCCCAGGAGGTCAAAAAGGTCCCGGAAAACCATACCGTCTTTATTGAAGGGTAATCCCCCGGCTGAAGCCGGCGGCACCGTATCAGGGCGCCGCCGGTTTTCTTTTTTGCAATTTTCCTGTTTTTTTCGATTTTTTATTCCCTGTTTGCCCCATTTGTGCTATAATAAAGCCAGTTCAATCTGAAAAGGAGCTTACATATGGTTATTATCAACTCGCATATCTACCCTGTATCTTCCGCCCCGATCGAATCCGGCTGGCTGCGGTTTGAAGGCGGCAAAATCGTCTCCCTCGGCGGGATGGACGAGTTTGCCCCCGTCCCCGGCGAGGAAACGCTGGACGCCGCCGGCAAGAACCTTTTCCCCGGCTTTATCGACGACCACTGCCACCTTGGGATGTGGGAGGACGCCATCGGTTTTGAGGGGGCGGACGGCAACGAGGCGACCACCCCCTGCACCCCCTATCTGCGGGCGGTCGACGCGATCAACCCGATGGACCGCAGCTTCCGGGAAGCGGCGGCGGCCGGCGTTACGACCGTCCTGACCGGCCCCGGCTCCGCCAACCCGATCGGCGGCTGGTGGACGGCGATGAAGACGCTGGGCGTCCGGGTGGACGATATGGTGATCGAGCAGGAGATCGGCATGAAATTCGCCCTCGGCGAAAACCCCAAGCGGGTCTACCATGGCAAGGGCGTCAGCCCCAGCACCCGGATGGCGACCGCGTCGGTCATCCGCGAGGCGCTCCTGGCGGCCGGGCGGTATATGGAAGCGCAGCAAAAGGCCGCGAACGACCCCAAAGCCGAGAAGCCCAAGTACGATAAGGAATGCGAGGCCCTTGTCCCGCTGCTCCGCCGGGAGAAAAAGGCGTTTATCCACTGCCATCGGGCGGACGACATCTTCACCGCCATCCGGATCGGCAAGGAGTTTAACCTGGACTTTGTCATCGTCCATTGCACCGAGGGGCACCTGATCGCCGACATCCTGAAAAAAGAGGGCGTGAAAGCCATCTGCGGCCCCTTCCTCACCGACCGCTCCAAGTTCGAACTGAAAAACCTGACCCCGGCGTCGATTGGCGTGCTGGTCCGGGCGGGCGTCCCCTGCGCGATGTGCACCGACCACAACGTCATCCCCGAGCAGTTCCTGCCCCTCTGCGCCGGTATCGCGGTCGGGTACGGCCTGCCCTGGGAGGAGGCGCTGCAGTCCATCACCCTGCGGGCGGCGGAGATCGCCGGGCTGCAGGACCGGATCGGCTCCCTTGATCCCGGCAAGGACGCCGACCTGGTGCTGGTCGACGGCGACCCGTTCTCCCCCTATGTCCACCCGGACAAGGTGTTTGTCGGCGGCGTGGAAGCGCCCGCCCGTCCGATCCCCGGCGTGACCGAGTGAGCGGGTAGGAAAGAATCGGCATTTTGGAGAATTTTCCGTGGAAAATTTGTAAAGTGACAATAAAAGTTCTGCAACGGCCTTGTAATTCCTGTGGAAAAATGCTATACTGATTACAGGGCCGGAAAACCGACCGGCCCTGGGGAATCGACCTTCCCCAGAGGATTGGAGGCATGAGTATGCAGATCACCTACATTGCCAGAAAGATCACCCTTCCCGAGTCCTTTACCAAGAAGGCGGAACTGAAGCTCCACAAACTGGACAAGTTCTTCGACGACGACGCGGCGGCGGAAGTCAAGGTTTCCGCTCAGAAAGATACCGCCACCGTCGAGCTGACCATCCGGGCGGACGGCCTGATCTTCCGGGCGGAAAACGCCGACAGCGATAAGCTGGACGCTTTGGACGCCGCGGTCGACACCATCATCCGCCGCATCCGCCGCAACAAGACCAAACTCCAGAAGAAGATCAAGGCTTCGGCCTTTGAACCGGCGGATCTGCTGCCGCCGGAAGAGGAATACTCCCATGAGATCGTCCGGGAGAAGGAGGTCGACCTCCGCCCGATGACCGCCGATGAGGCGATCACCCAGATGACCCTTCTGGGCCACACCTTCTTTGTCTTCCGCAGCGCGGATTCGGGCGAAGTGAACGTCGTCTACCGCCGCGGCGACGGCGGGTATGGCGTGATCATCCCGAAATAACATCCAAATAACCGGTTCTGCAACCCGGACGGGCGCCCCGCTGGTCTTTCCAGCGGGGCGCCCTGCTCTTGCCCGCCGGTCAAAAAGCCCCCTTCCCATGCGCCGCAGGTGTGGTATAATAGGGACAGCAAGATTTCAAGGAGGCGGCAGATGACAATACACTATTCCGCTCCCTGCCTGTTCGGGCTGGAGAGCGTGCTGGCGGGGGAGATCCGCCGGATGGGCGGGGAAGCGGTCGCCGCCCTGGACGGCCGGGTCGATTTTTCGGGCGGCATCGAGCTGCTGGCCAGGGGCAACCTCTGGCTGCGGACGGCCGAGCGGCTGCTTGTGAAGCTGGGCGAATTCCCGGCCCATACGTTTGAGGAGCTGTTCCAGGGGGTGAAAGCCCTGCCGCTGGAGGACTGGATCGGGCGGCAGGACGCTTTCCCGGTCAAGGGGCACTGCGTCCGGTCTGCCCTCCATTCGGTGCCCGACTGCCAGAAGATCGTGAAAAAGGCGGCGGTCGAGCGGCTGAAGGAAAAGTACGGGGTCAGCTGGTTTGAAGAGACCGGCCCCATCCACCAGCTGCGGTTTACGATCCTGAAGGACAGGGCGGCCATTTTCCTCGATACCTCGGGCGAAGGGCTCCATAAGCGGGGCTACCGGCGGGAATCGGGCGGCGCGCCGATCAAGGAAACGCTGGCGGCCGGGATGCTGGACCTCGCCTTTGTCAAGCGGGATACGCTGCTTGCCGACCCCTTCTGCGGGTCGGGAACCATCCTGATCGAAGGGGCGCTCCGGGCCCTCGGCATCGCGCCGGGGCTGCGGCGGCGGTTTGCGGCGGAACACTGGCGTTCGGCGCCGGATGCGGTCTGGCGGGAAGAGCGGGCCCGGGCGGTCGAGCTTTCCAACCGGCAGCCGGACGCGAAATTCCGGGCGGTCGGGTATGACATAGACCCCGCGATGGTGGAACTGACCCTTTTAAACGCCCGCAAGGCCGGCATCGCCGACCGGCTGTCGGTCTCCCGGCAGGATGTGCGTTTTTTCAAACCGCCGGAAGGGGCGGTTATCGTCACCAATCCCCCTTACGGCGAACGGCTGCTGGATAAAGAAACCGCCGCCGCGATCACCGGGACGATGGGGAAGGTCTTCACCAAGGGGAAGGCCGGCTATTACATCATCTCCCCCGACGAGAATTTTGAGGCCCATTTCGGCCGCCGGGCGAATAAGCGCCGCAGGCTCTACAACGGGATGCTGCGGTGCGAGCTGTACAGCTTTTACCCGCCCCGGCCGGGAAAACAGGATGCCGGCGGGAAACCGCTTGCAGATAGATGAAAGAAAGGAAGCGCTTCAGATGAAACAGAAAATTTCCACTTCCAACGCCCCCGCGGCCATCGGCCCCTATTCCCAGGCGGTCCGGGCGGGGGATACCCTCTACATTTCCGGCCAGATCCCCCTCTGCCCGGCGACCGGCAAGATCGTCGGCGAGACGACGCCTGAACAGGCGGAACAGGTCTTTAAAAACCTTTCGGCGATCCTCAAAGAAGCCGGCATGACCTTTGACAACGTCGTCAAGGCGACCGTCCTCTTAACCGATATCGCCGATTTTGCGGCGGTCAACGAGGTTTACGCCCGGTATTTAAACGGCGAGACCCTTCCGGCGCGGGCGGCGTTCGCCGTCAAGGCGCTGCCGGCCGGCGCGAAGGTGGAGATCGAAATGATCGCTTACGCGGGCTAAATAACGGGGAACAGGCGGAGGGCGTCCTTCCGCCTGTTTTTTCATGGGGAAGATTTGACAGCCGGACTTTCCGGTGCTATAATAACCCTGCCCAATCACCGAAGGCCAAGGAAGCAGGTGGGAATCCTGCGCAGGACCGCTGCCGTGTGCAGCAGAAGTCCACCGCCCCGGCGTCTCCGCAGGACGCCGGACAGCCATTGGAGGTTCCTCCGAGAAGGCGGCGGCGGACAGGCTGCGAGCCGAAAGACTTGCCTTCCCCGGGACGAGACGCCGCGCGCTCCGGCGCCGGGTAACCGGCTGGAGTCCCCTCTGTCGGGCGATATTCTAAAAAGGAGTGTTTATCCTATGAAACAGTTCCCCATGGTAAAAAAAGCGCTTATCTTCCTGCTGGCTGCGGCAGCGACGTTTATGATCGCAGGCTGCGCGGATAACGGTTCCGGCAGCTCTTCCGCGTCCACCGTTTCCGAAAGCCCGGCCGCCTCTGTTTCCGAGAGCAGCCCTGAATCTTCCGAAGCGTCTTCCGAGGCTTCCAGCGGGTCTTCCTCCGCGGAACCGGAGTCTTCCGCCTCCGCCGAAGCGGAAGATATCGGCGAAGGGGAGACTGCGTTTGCCTTTACCGTCACCTTTGCCGACGGGACTTCCGCCCTTTATAACGTCCACACGAACGAGACGACGGTCGGGGCGGCCCTCCAGGCGCTGGGGCTCATCGAGGGCGACGAAAGCGAATACGGGCTTTATGTGACGGCGGTAGACGGCGTGACGCTGGACTATGACGCCGACGGCAAATATTGGGCCTTCTATGTCGGCGGCGCGTACGCCACCTCCGGCGTCGACACGACCGAGATCGTCCCCGGCGAAAGCTATGAGATGCGGGCAGAAAACGCATAACCGGCTGACGGTCCGGGAGCTCGCGGTTTTCGCGATGCTGGGGGCGCTGATGTACGCCTCCAAGGTGCTGATGGAGTGGGCGCCCAATATCCATTTCCTCGGGATGCTGACGATGGTCTACACCCTTGTCTACCGCTGGAAAGCCCTCTACCCGATCTACACCTATGTATTGTTAAACGGGCTGTTTGCCGGTTTTTCGGCCTGGTGGCTCCCTTACCTGTATATCTGGACGGTGCTGTGGGGGGTGACGATGCTGCTCCCCCGGGATATGCCCAAAAAGGTGGCGGCGCCGGTCTATATGCTGGTCTGCGGGCTGCACGGGCTGTCGTTCGGCACCCTGTACGCACCGGCCCAGGCGGTGATGTTCGGCCTCTCGTTTGAGGGGACGGTCGCCTGGATCATTGCGGGGCTGCCCTGGGACGCGGTCCACGGGCTGGGCAACCTGGCGGCCGGGACGCTGATCCTGCCGCTGGCCGCGCTGCTGCGGCGGGCGGACAGGGCCTCCCGGCAGGCGAAGCTGTAAAAAGATCCCCTCTGCGCGGAAAACGCAGGGGGGATTTTTGGCGGACGCTTATCTGTAGTGGGGGCGGAACGGGGCTATGCCGCGGCACTGCCGGATGATCACAGAGCAGGTGTCGTTATGTACCCGCAGGAAATCTTTTTTCCGGGCCAACAGGTCTTTCTGCGCCGAAAGAAACTGCCGCCAGTCTTCGCAGGTCTTGTGGCATCCGTCGCAAAAATGACTGCAACTGTTCTGACAGGGGAGCATATTCCGTCATCCTTTCATAGTCCAGAGTCGGGCTTTCCAGCCGGATACAGTATAGCACTTCCGGTGTGGGGGATTTGTCACTTTCAGGTAAAAAGGGGGTAATTCTTTGGCGGGACGGGATCTCGCCGCCTTTTTGCCTGCCAAGCGGATGGAATCGCTGAATATTAAGGCTTAAAAAATCGCAAATTATCCGCGTTTTATGATTTTTTCTACGTTAATTTCGCGAAAACCGCTGTTTACAAATTTTCCTGCGAAAAAATCCGTTTTTTTTGAAAAAAGGGGTTGCAATTTCCTGCCGGCTGTGCTATAATACAATTCGTCAGGCGGAAACGACCTGAACGGCAACTGAAAAACACTCGGGGGTGTAGCTCACTTGGGAGAGCGCTTGAATGGCATTCAAGAGGTAGTCGGTTCGATCCCGATCATCTCCACCAACAAAGCCCGCATGGCTAATAAGCTGTGCGGGCTTTTTCCATGTTTTTATATTTAATAAGCCGCTACATATCTTAAAGCAACCTTGGGGTGTACGAAGTTGTACGAATAACTTTTCTTATCCGATTTTGCTGCGCAGTACTTCGATTTCGTTATGGACGTATGTATTAGCCGTAACGTCGATATCTTTATGTCCCATAATTTTTTGGATCGTATAGATGTCGGCACCGTGGCGTCGCAGCCGCGTCCCATATGTATGCCGCAGCTCGTGGGCGGAAAGGATTGGAACCCCTATTTCTTCATGCGCCCGCTTCATAAAAGTGCGCAGTTTGATGCCCCAGCTGTCCGGCCGGCGCGGTAATCCGGTTTCAGGGTTGCCGAAGATGAAAGCGCCTGCCCGGGGGAGATGCTTCAGCAGCTTTAAGGCCGGGCCAGAGAGGGGGATCGTTCGAAAACTGCCCCATTTCGGCCGGTTTTCCTTGACATGGTTCCCTTTATCGACGGCGATGGACCGGCGGACGGATAGGGTCGCGTTTTTCAGATCGACGTCTTCCCATTTCAGGCCCAGCAGTTCGCCCCGGCGCAGGCCGGTTTCCAGCAGAAGGATAATTGCCGGCATCCTCCCCGTTTGCAGGCAGTAGTCTTCAAGGCGGGCGATTTCATCGTCTGAATATACCTGCTTGACGTTCGGGTGTTTTTTGCTTTGCGGTTTTACGTTTCGGCAGGGGTCTTTACTGCATAAGTCGTTGTCGACGGCAGTCTCGAAGATTCCTCGGAGACAGAGCATACACTTGTCCAGATGGGACTGGCTCATTTCCGTATGCTCGCTGAAGAACTGAATGATATCGACCGGACGGATGTCCGCGAGGTTGGCCGCCCCGAAGAAGGGGAGCAGGTGCTTTTTCACAATCCCCTGATAGGTGTACCGGAAGGTATTGTCATCGACGAAGGGCTTTTTATAGACTTCCAGCCACTTCTCGGCCCAGCGGCCGAAGGTGACGGTTTTCTGCCCTTCGAGGAAAACTTCCCCCGCCTGGTCGGCGAGGGCCTGCTGGACGTTGTAGGCTTCGGCCTTGTTGCGGGCGTCCTCTTTGGATACCTTCGAGTAGAAGGATTTATAGACCGGCCGGCCGTCGATCCGATGACCGACGACTGCCTTGACCTCGTAGTACTTGCCGTGGTTCGGCGCTTCTTTCTTTTTTCTGGGCATAAAATAACCACCTTTCTCTGAAAAAGGGTAGACGTACAGAGGTCCAGGTGGTATAATAATCTTGTTCAGGGATTATCAGGCCTCCTGGCCGGTATATCTTCATCCGCTCCTGGTGTTGCAGCACCGGGGGCGTTTTTTTATAGCGTTTTCAGGAAGTCCTCCAGCCAATCGGGGCGGTAATCGCCGTAGAAATTCAGCTGGCTGTTTTTATACTCGGCGACCTTTACAAACCCGTTTTCGTTGTCGTAGAAGATCACTTCGTCGCAATAGGGGAAGACGCGCTTCAGATCATCCCAGCGGTGTGAAAAGCGCCGTTTGACGTCACCCGGTGGGATATCGTGGCCCCCTTTCCGGACCCGGTTTTCAATCCGCAGCAGGCTTTCCTGCGCGGAGGAGAGCCCGATATAGTAGAGGACGATATAATATCCCTGCCTGCGGGCCTGCTGAAGGTTCTTTTCGATTCGGTGGCCGGAAAGGGTTGTCTCCTGCGTGAAAGAGGAATTGCGCTGGAGGCAGCCGTCGATTTCCGCGAGGGCTTGTCTGCCGGCCTTGATCGTGTCCATCTGGTGCTTTTTTGCGATCTGGTCGGGGTCGATGATATGCCCGAGGTTGACGCCCTGGCCTTCCAGAACGCCGCGGAGGCTGGATTTACCGGTGCCGTTTACACCGGCGATGATGGTGTATTGATTCATGAAGATCACCTGCCTTTGGAAGTATTCGCTCTCGGTGTAAGGCGAAAGCACCGGGGGCGGATTTTTTTTATTTTAGCGTATCGTTATCTGCTGATTTATTTTGTTGTTCTTCTAGAATTTGCCAATCTTCATAATACCTTTCTTTGATGATGGTGTTTAGGTACTCTGAAAATTTTCCGGCGTCAGCTCCTATTTTATGTGCGCATGACTGGACAAGTCTCATTCGATTGATCGATTCTATTGCCTGATAATATTTCCTGTCCATTTTTTGTGGAATATATTCTGTTTCAGAATCGATGCAACGCTTCTGGTTGAATATTTGAGAAAGGTCACGTAGTATGTTGAGGGCAAGCTTTTTAATTTCATCTTCTGGGCAGGAGTTAAATTCGATAGCCAAATGTTTGAGCTCTGTTTGAAGCTGTTGATTGATCAGTTTCTCCGGTTTATACGAATCCAAGGTTTCTGCGTCCCATCCTAAAAGCTCAGAAGGCGTAGTGCCTAACGATTCGGCGAGCGCCGTAATTTTATTCATTGGGATGTTTGTGATGATCCCGTTTTCGTATTTGAAAATGGTCTGTTTTGTAACGTGGATGCGCTTGGCCAACTCTTCTTGTGTCATGTTCAATGATTCACGCAGGGTTTTGATTTTTTCACCTATGGTCATGGTATCACTTCCTTTGTAACTCCATTATATCACAAAAAAATATTTTTGCAAGAAAAAAATTACTTGACAAGTTACCGAAAGGGGTGTATAATCGAGTTATCCTAAAAAGTTACGGAGGTGATAACCTATGAAGACTACAAAGTTGAAAGCTCTGATTATGGAGGCGGGAATGACGCAACAGGATGTAGCTCACCATCTCGGAATTACGCCGAAAACTTTCTATGCAAAGATGAAAAAGGGTGTTTTCGGAACGGATGAAGTTACAGAAATGATTAATCTTCTGAATATACAAAACCCGGCGGAAATTTTTTTGGAATCAGAGTAACTTAAAAAGATTCTAAAAAAGTAACGCACAAGAAAGGAGACAATCGTATGAATGAACTTACCATTTATAACAACCCCGACTTCGGCGGTGTCCGTGCGATGGAGATCGGCGGCGAGCCCTGGTTTGTTGGAAAAGATATTGCGGAAGTGCTGGGCTATCAGAATCCAAGTAAAGCTCTTTCCGACCATGTCGATGAAGAGGACAAACTCAATAACGAAACGTTATCGAGTCTGGGACAGCGAGGCGGCTGGCTTATCAACGAATCCGGCCTTTACTCGCTGATCCTATCCAGCAAGCTCCCGACGGCGAAAGCTTTCAAGCGCTGGGTCACGTCGGAAGTCATCCCCTCCATCCGCAAGCACGGGGCGTATATGACGCCTGTGACGCTGCAAGAGATGCTGGACGACCCCGGCGCGATGATCGAAGTCCTCCAGCGGCTCAAAGAAGAACAGGCCCGCCGGAAGGAGCTGGAAACGGAAAACGCCGTTAAGGACCAGCAGATCGCAGAGCTTCAGCCAAAAGCCGGGTATTGCGATCTGGTGCTGCAAACCAAGGACGCAGTCGCGATCAGCAAGATTGCGAAAGACTATGGGATGAGCGCGAAGCGGCTAAACCTCCTGCTCCACGAGATGGGCGTACAGTTCAAGCAGGGCTCTGTCTGGCTGCTCTACCAGAAGCATGCGGACAAGGGCTACACCCAAACTAAAACAGATCTGTTTGTAGACGGGCAGGGGGAACAGCACACCAAGGTGCGTACCTGCTGGACGCAGAAGGGGAGGCTGTTTATTTATGAGTTACTGAAACGGCGCGGCATTTTGCCCTTGATTGAACGCCGGGAGGCTGCTGGATGAAAGGAGGTGAGGGAAATGGATAGACCCACCGGTATTCATTGTCTTTGCCAGCACTTTGCAAGCTGGTACATGGCCTTAAAAGAAGACAGTACCCCAGACTTTGCAGCCCCGTGCGAAAGCTGCAAATATCTGGAGTACTGTGCAAAACTTGGTTTCCCCTGGGACAGCTTGATTTTACCGCTGTTGGCTGAACAGGGAATAGCTATTACGGTTCGTCAGGAGCTTCAAGCAGCAGAGGGCATCGTCCCCACTGATCCAGATGCGGACATCCGGAACCGTTTTCACAACTGAAAGACAACTTTTTATAGCCCGGTTTTTCCTGTCCCCACATATGGATAGCTTCATATTTGATTTGAATCGTCTGATAGCAGTCAGAGCGAGGGCAGATGCCGGTGTATAGCTTGAAAACTGATCTACTCACTAAGCTCACCTCCTTTCCATTTCAGTATATCATAGTGGGAAGTGAGGAGCAAGATTGAAGGGAGGTGAGGGAATTGGACAAGCAATTTTTATATGACGTTCGTTTGACGCCGAGATTCGACGAGCACTTTATGCGAGGTGACTTCTGCATAGTCGTCTGGGCCCAATCGGTAGAAGCCGCTGTCTCAGCGGTAGAAAATGCTATTGGCGGCGGTGCTGCTCAGGAACTGTATACAGTCGAAGCCAAACCGCTGAAAGCTTACAATACGGAAGTCTTTCGGGTAATCCATGAGAAGGAGTCAATCATATGAACGAACTCACCATTCGAAGAGAGCAGGCAAACGGTGACAGAAGGGATGTGATGGAGGTGGTGCGAAATCACGGACTGCTGGACACAGACCTTTTACGATAGGGAGGATGTGGAATCATGACAAAGGAAGAGAAGGAGAGGCTGGAACGGCGAAGGAAGGAATGGGAAAAGGTTGCAAGGCAATCCGAAATCATATCATGGGTTCTTGTGGCTTTGTCTGTCCTCAGCATTCTTCTGAGTGTCGCGCGAATTATCCTGCGAATTGCTGTATGATACCGGTAATCCATTCCGCAGCCTGAAAAAACAGAGCTACACCGGCAGCAATTGCCGCGCCAATCGCTATATTGTTGGCGCGTTTGGCAACACGTAAGGATTCAACTTCCCGCTGTTCGCTGCGCTGGGCGGCTTCGTATTCTTCCATAGCGGCATGGCCTGCGGGGGTGACAAACAGGATGGCGTTTTGGTAATCACGCTCAAGTCCAATGGGATTAATGGGACTATTTGTGTCTATCCATTGTACGGCGCTTTCATCCCACTGGATAAGATCATCGTCCAGCAATGAGTCCAGTACATCTTCGGTAATCTTGCCGGAACAGCTTGCTTTTGTAGTACCGGGATGGTCGCTGATGTACACAAGGGCCTTGTATTGCTCAAAGCTAATCATAATTTTTACCTTCTTTCCACTTTAATATACCACGGCGGAAGGAGAGGGGCAAGGTTGAAGGGAGGTGAGGGAAGTGGCGCAGTTCTTAAAAATCGTAGCAGAAGAAAACATCACCCATATCATTGTTGACGGCAATGAGATTAGTGACGTTGTCGAATACCAGCTGACCGAAGATCACAAAGCAGCGTATCTTACGCTGAAGATCTTCATTTCAAGACCGATTGAAGTACAGATGGGATCGCAGCCGTGATCAGGTTTCGTGCTATTTCAGCGGCGGTTTCCAAAGAAAAGCTTCCAATCTTAGCGGCTGATGTCTTTACTTGTTCCCATCTAGTCGGTTCACGGATGGCGTTCAAAAATTCGTGACCGTTGTAGGTTATATCGTACACGCCCTTTAACCCGGGCAGATACGCACCCGCCATGGAAACAAATGTGGCGTTGATGTATCCTGCTTCCTCTAGTTTCAGACAGGTATATTCTATATCATCCGCTGAAAAGGAGGGGATTTTTTCAGACAGCCGGTTGATATTCAGCGATTCATTCATCTTTAAATTTTCAACGGCTAAAAGGACTTCGCGCACACAGTCGAGGTAAAGCTTCACTTCATTTTTCTCCTTCCTGTATAGAAAGCGGGGTGATTATCTTTGCAGCCTAACAACCGGTATGCAAACCTTCGGGCCGAGGCGAGCCGGAAAGGCCTGACGTATGAAGAAATGGCCCGGCGCCTCGGCGTCAACTATGCAACCCTTTCGCGGAAGCTGTCTCAAAAAACGCGATTCACTTTGCAGGAGGCGTTTAAATTGCGTGACACCTGCTTCCCTGACCGCGCGCTGGAGTACCTGTTTGAAGAAGACCGCAACACCGGTTAGACCTATATCCAGTATAGGAATAATTCGGCGATTTTGCAAGATGCAGGTATCAAATTGTTATGTTAGTTAACCTGATATTGCCGGTTATTGTGTCTTATATTCGTACAGAACAACCTGTTGCAGCAGGACAAGAAAAGGAGTGACAACCATGTGTAAAATCATCAGCGAATCCCTCGAAGAGCTGGACAAGCTGGTCGAGGCTTACCCCCGCTGCATCCCGCTGGCGGCAGCTGCCGAGTTTCTCGGCATCGCGCCCGAGACGCTGCGAACCAGCATCTCCCAGGGCAAGTGCAGTTTCGGGATCGGCTGGACGTCGGACAAGTCCCGCGGCGTCCGGATCCCGACCATCCCGTTTTACCTGTTTGTAACGCAGGGACATATTTTGTAAGGAGGTATCAACTATGACCGCTATCATCAAACCCCCCGGCCGACCGGCCTTCACCCGGGAAGTCGAGAACACCCTGAAAGCCTTTCAGCAACTGGTCGGCGGGTACATCGAACCGGTCTGGCTGACGGGCGGGGTCTGCCTGATCGTCAACGAGGATGGGAAGTGGCTGGGGCTGAAACCCAATTTCCGGCTGGGGAACGACCTGATCGTCGGGACCGCCGTCTTCGTCGGCGTGAGTGGCGAGGAATTCTGCGGGCTGTCGGCCGCGCAGGAGAATTACGTCTGGAGGATGATGTCGTGCGTGATATAGATATGACAGAAAAAGAATTGGAGCAATCGTTAGATGCGATTGGAACACTGTTGGCGGGCAAGATCACAATCAGCAAGAGGCAAGGCAGCAATGAGGTGGCGGTAGAAACCAAACTGCATCCATTTTTAGCAATCTATCTGCTTTCCGATGCGCTGGGTAAGATTTTATACCTTGCTGGGCACACCGGTGATGGCTTGGAACTTGATCTGTCCGGAGATAATGTACGGAAGCTTCTGCACAGCATTGCCAATCAGATTGCAGACGATATTGCGGAGGCCGCCCCATGATCTACGCCCGCTGTACCGTCTGCAAAGAGGTCTGGAACGTGGCCATCGGCCAGAGATTCCCGAAGGGCGGGTACATATGCCCCCACTGCGACAGCAAAAGAAAGGAAGATTCAAAATGGAACGTTACATCGACACCCGCGAGGCCCGGCCTGACGTCTATGCCCGGGCGGAAGAAACCGTAAAAGTCCTGCTGGCGGCGGCGCTGAAGCTGTCGGTCTGCGGGGCGGCGGGGATGGTCATCCCGGTGCTCTGCGGGGCGGCGGTTACGCCGGCGCTCTGGCTGTCCGGATGCTGCGGCATCCTCGCCTACCGCTGGCTTTCCC
>CALXKG010000174.1 GCA_944388825.1 uncultured Clostridia bacterium
GCGCAGTAGTCCCGGTCGGCGCCCAGGATGCCGATCTCGTTTTCCACCTGCACCGCGATGACCGTCCGGTCGGGGTCGACTTCCGATAAGTGCTCCATCAGCGCCCGGAAAGCGGCGGCGTCCGCCGTCACCGCGTCGGCGCAGAAGGGGGAGATGCAGTCCAGCGGCCGCCCGAAGGCGTCCCGCGCCCGGAAGAAGCGGGCGTTTACCCCGCTGCTGGACTGCTTGACCCAGCCGGGGACATAGGTGGAGAGGCCGTTTTTCCACAGCCCGAACCAGAGGAGCACCAGCCGCACCCCTTCCCGCCTCGCCGCCGCCAGCAGCCCGTCCGGCAGGGAGAAGTCAAACTTCCCCTCTTCCGGCTCGACCGTCTCCCAGGCGACCGGCAGCAGGACGGTGTTTAGGTGCAGCGGCCGCAGGGCCGGCCAGACCCGCTCGTCCATATACCGCAGGCTGGAAGAGCTGGAGTTGTGCAGCTCGCCGGCAAGGGCGATATACGGCTTGCCGTCCACCAGCCAGGCAGCCCGGCCGTTTTTGTCTTTTTTGATCTGGGGGAGTTCTTTTCTGCTGTTCATGGAAATCGTCCTTTCATTCGGGATTTTTCGGGTTATCTGTTGAGGCGCCGCTTACCCCTTCTAAAAAACCCCCGGCGGAAACCGGGGGCGTGGGTCAAAGGGAAAGGGCCAATGTGACAAAGCAGAGGGCCGCCTGGATGATCGCAAAGCGGTAGACGGTTTGGGGGTCGGACCAGCCTTTGTTCTTGCGGGCATGGTCATGCAGCGGCGTGCGGGTGTTTTTTAAGATCGAGATCTTGAGGAAGCGCTTGAGCGAGATCTTCGCAAGCCCCAGCCCCCCATCTAAAATGGTCACCAGCGCCAGCGGGATATAGAGGAGCGGGCTGCCGCTCTTCATCGCGGCGAAGGCGATAAACAGCCCCATCGCTCGCGACCCCGCGTCCCCCATCATCAGAAGGCTGGGCGAGGCGTTGTACCACTGGTACGCGAGGATAACCGCGATCATGATCCCGCACAGGAAGGCAAAATCGGGCGATACCGGCAGGCAGAGCAGCGCAAAGGAACCGATCGTGATCATCGAAAGGGTGCCGCTCAGACCGTCCACCCCGTCGCTGCAGTTGGTGACGTTGATCGCCCCCCAGATCAGCACCACCCCCAGAAGGATGTACAGCCACTTGGGGAGGGTCGCCGACAGCCCGGTGAAGGGGATGCGGATGGTGCTGCCGTTGAAGTTCACATAGGTAAACGAACCGGCCAGCGCGATCACCAGGTCGATAAGCCCTTTTTTGTACTCCCCCCAGGGCTTGTCGGAGGCGTCGTCCAGGTACCCGCTCATCATCCCGCCGACCACCAGCAGGATATAGATCAGGTTTTCCGCCGTAAACGGGACAAACAGCACCCCGCAGACGGTGAAGGCCGCGACGAAAATCAGCCCCGCCCCCCGCGGCTTGCCTTTGGAGAGGGCGCCGTTGACCGCAAACTTCCGCCCGCCGTCCCGGGGAAGGCTCCCGGCGCCCAGCCGGATGCCGAAAAAGGAGCAGAGGAAGGCGGCGGCTATCCCCGCCAGCAGGATGATTCTCGATTCGCCGAAAATAGTAGACAGCATATGTCAGATTCTCCCAAAAAAGTTTTTTGCGCGTTTCTTCCCGGCATTATTCTATCCCGGAAGGCCCGCTTGTACCAATATAGACAGTATAACACATTTTTCCGCAGGGGTAAAGGCATTTCCCCGCCTTTCCGGCGGAAATCATTTTCTCCGTACGGCGTAAGATGCCAGACAGATTTTATTGTTGCGAAAACCGCGCTCTCCCCTTGACAGCCGCCTTATCTCGCCGTATAATATCGTTAGATGATATCGAGTAACGATATTGCGAAAGGAGGAGGGGCGGATGCCGAAAAAACCGCTGGATAACCTCACCGAGTCGATGTTCTACCTGCTGATGGCCTTCTGCCGGGGGCCGGCCTGCGGGACCGACGCGGCGGCCGCCGTCCGGGAGAAGACCGGCGGGCGCTGCCGGATCGGGCCGGCGACGCTCTACACGATACTGGCAAAGTTCGAGCAGGCGAAATATATCGAGGAGATCGCGGTCGAGGGCCGCCGCCGCACCTACCGGATCACCGCCCGGGGCCGGGCCGCCTACCGGGAGGAGCTGGAACGGCTGAGGCGGTGCGTATCGGACGCCGAAAGCGAAAGGAGCGGATCCTGATGGCGGAAGCGAAAAAGAAAAAGAAGGTTTTATTAACCCCCTGCCCCGCCTACGATATCGCGGGGACGGAAGGGTGGCTGGAAGAGATGGCGGCGGAAGGGTGGCTGCTCTGCAAAGACAGTATTTTCGGCGTCTGGGCTACCTTCGAGGCGCGGGAGCCGGGCGACACCCGCCCGGTCCGCTACCGGCTGGACGCCGCCGGGGAGGCGACCGGGTGGATCTTCGGCAACAGCCGCCCGGACGAGGAAAAGGTGACGGCTTACCAGGAGATGGGGTGGGAGTACGTCACCTTCCACGGGGAGTTTTACCTCTACCGGTCGTTTGACCCGGAGGCCGCGGAGCTGAATACCGACCCGAAAGTGCAGGCGATCGCGTTAAAAGACGTCGGGAGGCGGATAAAAAACCAGCTTTTTAGCTTGATTTTCTGGCTCGTCCTCTATCCCCTCGCCCGCCTGTCCGGCTCCTTCTGGATGCTGGTGCTGGCGCTTGGCAGCCCGTTTATGGCCGTCTTTTCCCTTTCCTTTATCCTGTCGGCCGGAGGGAACCTGCGGGGGATCCTCCATCTGCGGCAGGTCAAAAAACGGCTGAAGGCCGGGGAGGCGATTCTATCCAAGCCGGTTTCGGCCCGGAAAAGCCGGGCGTACCGCGCCTGGTGGGCCGCCGATATCCTGCTGTCCGCCGCCTGGGTGATCATGGCGTTCCAGTTTGCGATGGCGGACCTGGACGGCCGGTATACCCACCCGCTGGCCGGGTATATCGACGAGATCGGCGTCCCGACCCTGATGACGATGGACGCGGACGGCGAGCCGGTTTACGAAAACTGGGCGCGGGACGGGGAAGGTAAAGTCGAGGTCCACACCGACTGGCTGGGCAGCTGGTACCGGACGGAGGAGTCCGGCGCGGCGACTTTGGCGGACGGGACGGTGTTCAGCGGCGGGCTGTACGTCGATTACATCGAGACGCGGTTTGACTGGATGGCGGAAGCGGCGGCGCGGGAATACGCCCGGTTCGACTGGTGGCAAAACGGGCTAAACGTCCTCTGGGGGATATCCCGCCAGGAGGCGCTGCCCCTCCCCGACCTTGGGGTCGATTACGCGGCCGCCTATACCGATATTTTCCCGACGGTCGTGCTGGCCGAGGGGAACAGAATGGTGCGCTTTTACTTTTACGACGTAAACGAGACGGTCGATTATATCGATCTCGCAGAAATTTACGCCAAAGCGCTGAAGGATGGGGGAGAAAAGGGCGTTGGATAAAGTTATTCCCTAAAGTCAGACAATGGTTTCCGGCTTAAATTTTTATCAGTCAAACACCCCATTTACCCGGCGGGTATCGGTTATACCTGCCGGGCAGACGGGGTGCGGTTTAAAGCACGACTTTTCCATCTGGACAGACAGCCGCCTGCCGGGACGCGCAGGCGGCTGTTTTTTATTCTTCGTTATCCTTTGCGCTCCCGACCACCATCTTCTTATGGAGCACCTTTTCCACCTGGTAGCAGGAGAAGATCTCTTTAAGCCGCCCGTCCGGCTGCCGCGGGGTGACGAGGCTGACAACCGGCACGACGACCAGCCCCAGCACCATCGCCGCCGCCCCGGCGTTGATCGCCGAGCCGAAGACCGGGAAAAAGAGGTTGCCGACCGTCAGGCCGACCCCGCAGGCAAAGCTCGCCCAGACGGCCGCCCGGGTCACCCGCTTCCAGTAGATGCCGTAGAGGAAAGGGGCCAGGAACGCCCCTGCCAGCGCCCCCCAGGAGATGCCCATCAGCTGGGCGATAAAGGCGGGCGGGTCGAGGGCCAGCAGCACCGATACGGCGACAAACACCGCGATCAGCACCCGCATCATTTTGATCTGCGACTCTTCCTTCATGTTTTTCCAGAGGTTGTCCTTGATGAGGTCGAGGGTCAGCGTCGAGCTGGAGGTCAGGACCAGCGAGGAGAGGGTCGACATCGACGCCGACAGCACCAGCACGACGACCACTCCGATCAGGATATCCGGGAGCTTGGAAAGCATAAACGGGATGATGCTGTCGTAGACGACGGCGCCGTCCGCCCCGTAGATCTCCGGGGCATCAAACAGCCGCGCGAACCCGCCCAGGAAATAGCATCCCCCCGAGACGATCACCGCGAATACGGTCGAGATGACGGTGCCGGTGCGGACGGCCTTCTCGTTGCGGATGGCGTAAAACTTCTGGATCATCTGGGGCAGCCCCCAGGTGCCGAGGGAGGTGAGGATGACGACCCCCAACAGGTTTACCGGGTCCGGCCCGAAAAAGGCGGTAAACGCCCCCGGCTGGCCGAGGGTCGGGGCGGCGTCGCTCGGCAGCTGGGCCAGCTTATAGACCGCTTCCATAAACCCGCCCTGCCCCGAAAGGACGGCTGCGACGACCGCGACAATGCCCAGAAGCATGATGATCCCCTGGATAAAATCGCTGATGGCGGTCGCCATATACCCGCCCAGGATGACATAAAGGGCGGTAAACCCCGCCATCACGACGACGCAGACAGCGTAGGGGACGCCGAACGCCATCTCGAACAGCCGGGAAAGGCCGTTGTAGATCGACGCGGTGTAGGGGATGAGGAAGATGAAGATGATGACCGACGAGACGATTTTGAGGGGTTTGGAATCAAACCGCTTTTCAAAAAACGCCGGCATCGTCGCGGCGGACAGATGCTGGCTCATGATCCGCGTCCGCCGCCCCAGCACCGCCCAGGCCAGCAGGCTGCCGATCGCCGCGTTGCCCAGCCCGATCCAGGTGGCGGAGAGGCCGTATTTCCAGCCAAACTGCCCGGCGTAGCCGACAAAGACGACCGCCGAAAAATAGCTCGTCCCATAGGCGAAGGCGGTCAGCCACGGCCCGACCGACCTTCCCCCCAGCACAAACCCCTGTACGCTGACCGCGTGGCGGCGGGCGGAGATGCCGACCGCGACCATCCCGGCAAAAAAGACGACAAGCATGATGACTTTGATAACCATAACGGCCTCCTTAGACATATTTGGTTTAAAGCATAGGCGCTTTAAACCAATAAATTCCTAAGGACGATTATACCAGCCCGCCGCCCAAATGTCAAGAAAAATTTTTACGTTCTGCCAAAGGCCCGCCGGCATCCGTTCACAGATTCTTCGCAATTTCCCCCGCCCGATCGGGTATAATGGGGAGGAGAAACCATCGGGGAGGGAAAAGAATGATAACCGAACTGCTTTCCTCCTTTTCAGAGGGGGAGGCGGCAGCCCTGGCCGGGCAGGCGGCCGTCCGGCTGGGGGACTGGTACCGGGATAACGCCCGCCGCCTTCCCTGGCGGGAGAAGGAACCGGCCGAAAGTTACCCCTACCGGGTCTGGGTGTCGGAAATAATGCTCCAGCAGACCCGGGTCGAGGCGGTGATCCCCTACTACCGGCGGTTCCTCGCCGCCTTCCCGGATATCCCCTCTCTGGCGGCGGCGGAGGACGACAAGCTCCGCAAGCTGTGGGAGGGGCTTGGCTACTATTCCCGGGCCCGCAATCTGAAAAAAGGGGCCGCCTACCTGATGGAGCGCGGCGGCCGCCTGCCGGCGGATATCGACGGGCTGCGGCAGGTCCCCGGCATCGGCGCATACACCGCCGGGGCGGTCGGCTCGATCGCGTTCGGCCTGCCGGAACCGGCGGTCGACGGCAATTTCCTCCGAGTTTTTTCCCGGCTGCTGGCGGCGGAAGGGGATATCGCCCGCCCGGCGGTCAAAGCGGCTTTCCGGGAACTGCTGCGGGCGGCCTATGCGTCCCTTCCGGAAGGCCTCCCCGCCGGGGACGTCAACCAGGCGGTGATGGACCTGGGGGCGGGGGTCTGCCTGCCGAAAAACCCCCGCTGTGCAGACTGCCCCATCCGGAAGCTCTGCGCCGCCGCCCAGCGGGAGCAGGCCCCCCTCTTCCCGGTCAAGGGGGAGAAAAAGCCCCGCCGGGTGGAGGAAAAGACGGTGCTGGTCATCGTCCGGGCGGGGGAGGTCCTCCTCCGCCAGCGGCCGGAACAGGGTCTTCTGGGCGGGCTTTGGGAATTCCCCAACCTGGACGGGAAGCTGCCCGCGCCGGAGGCCGCCGCCTGGCTGGAAGGGCAGGGCCTTACGCCGGAGGGGCTTGTCCCCCTTCCCCCCGCAAAGCACCTTTTCACCCATATCGAGTGGCGGATGACCGGCTTCCTCACCCTCTGTTCCGGCTCTGTCCCGCCCGGCTGGCAGGCGGCGGACCGTACCGCCCTGCGGGAACGCTACCCCCTCCCCAGTGCCTTTAAAGCCTATCGAAAGGCGGCAGAAAAGGAAATAAATGATGAACCGGTATAATGGGCCGCTTTAATTATCGCGCATGCGGAACGTTTTCGCCATTTAAATCCGGAAATGCGAAGCATTTCTACCGCAATTATTCATTATTCATTCTTCATTTCTCATTTTTCATTCTATTAAACAGGAGGTTATCTTATGATCCAACCCGGTTCCCCCGCTCCCGACTTCACCCTGCCCGACCAGGACGGCAGTCCCGTCGCCCTCTCCGCTTTCCGCGGGCAGAAGATCGTCCTCTATTTCTACCCCCGGGACAACACCCCCGGATGCAGCCGGGAGGCCGCCGCCTACCGGGACGCGCTGCCGGAATTCGAGGCGCTGGGGGTCAGGGTCTTCGGTTTAAGCAAGGACTCGTCCGCCTCCCACCGGAAGTTTGCCGACAAGTATGAACTGAACTTCACGCTCCTCTCCGACACCGCCACCTGCACCCTCGCCGATTACGGCGCCTGGCAGGAGAAGAAAAACTACGGCAAGGTCAGTATGGGGACGGTCCGCAGCACCGTCCTGATCGACGAAAACGGCATCGTCGAAAAGGTCTGGCCGAAAGCGAAGGCCGACACCAACGCCGCCGACGTCCTCGCCTATTTGAAAGGCGAAAAGGCGTAAAACGCGCGAAAAACCGCCCCTTTGGGATCGTTCTCCCAAAGGGGCGGCTGTTTTCTGGAAGCGGGACCGGTTCAGGGCATCGGTACGACGCTCCCGGCATAGGGCAAAAGGCAGACGCTTTTGCCGGTAAAATCGATTTTTTGGAGCAGTTTTTCCAAATCCACCGACGCCTCGATCCCCATCGGGCGCACCAGCTCCGGGTCCAGTTCGGTCAGCGCATAGACATGGGAAGCCTTGCGCACCTGTTCGCAGGTGAGATAGAAGATATACCCGCCGATCGTAAAATCGGCCCGCAGCGCCGGGTCCAGACGCCCTTCCCTGAGGGGTGTGAGCCAGCTGAAATAATCGGGCGCGCCGCCCCCTTCCGGGCACCGGCAGGCCCAGAGCATCACCCCGCCGGGCTTTAAGGCACGCATCGCGTTGAGCATCCCCTTGCATCCCTGGTAGAGGTTCATATCCTTGGGGTACCCGCCGGAGGAGCAGATGACGATGTCCGCCTGGCGGCTGACCGGGATCTCGAAGCACTGCCGCTGGTAGTCGCAGCTGGCCTTCCAGGCGGCGTCCAGCGCCCCGCCGAAGATGCCGCAGTGGGCGCCGGACGGGCCGACGACCAGGTTTAACGAGTAGGCGACCGGGATGAGCGCCGCCGCTTCGGCCATATCCTCATGGATGGGGTTTTCTTCCAGCTTGCAGCAGCCGACCCGTGCGTCCGACATCGGCTTTTCCGGGTCGAGGGCGCGGGAATGGTTCTGCCGGATGGTCTCCCGGCTGGCGACGCCGGGGAGGATGTTCTTCCGCCCGCCGCCGAACCCGGCCATCATATGGTGGACGGTCCCGCCCAGCACGATCACCTTCCGCCCGATGACCAGCTTATTGACCCAGACCTCCGTCCCCCGGGAAGTCGTCCCGGCATAGACCTGGTCGGGCGCGTCGCAGTCGTGGTCGACAACCCGCACCTTCCGGCAGACCTCCGGCGAGCAGATCTTCTCCATCTCGGCGGGGGTGGATTTGCGGTGGGTGCCCAGCGCGATCAGGATGACGATCTGGTCGTAGGGGACGCCGATTTTTTCATGGAGGTAATCCACGAGAAGCGGCATCACCTTATCCTGATGCATCCAGCTGCGGGTGATGTCGCTGACGACGATGGTCACTTCATCTGCGGCGGAGACCATCTCTGAGAGCGGCCCGCTGCCGATCGCCCCGTCTTCCACCGCGTGGAGAAAGGCGGCGGGAAGGTCGGTGATCTCGGCCATCTCCCGGGGGAGGATCGTCTCGACCGACGCGGCACCTTTGATCTCCACTTTTACCTGTTCGTTTCCGTATCCCAGTAATACCTCTGCGTCCATATATGCTGACTCCTTTTACATGAGATGTTTAAGCCGGTAGCCTAGAGCGGCGTTAAAAAGCCGTTTTGGGTTAATTATCGAGTAATTATAGAACCATACAACTTTTCGGGAAGCGCAGACTCCTGTCTCCCTCTCCGAGAGAGGTGGCGCGGATGGGCCGGAAGGAGTGGGAAAAACAAGCGAAAGCTGTTTTTCGAAGCGATACGATCTTTCAATCTCTTCGGCCTTAGGGTGTATCTGAGAATGCAATCTTAGAGAGCATTCAGATACACCCTACCCCATCCGGCGCAAATTCCGCTTATAAAACCGCCGCGATCACAACCAGCCCCGCGACCACCGCCACCGCCGCGGCATCCGCCGGGCGGAAGGGGTAGGCATAGTAGCCGCTCTTATACGTCCGCAGGTTAAACCCCCGCATTTCGGCGCTGACCGCCCCGGCGTCCACCTTCCGCAGGCTGGAGGTGATAAGCGGGACAAAGAGCGGGGCCACCAGCTGCATTTTTTTGATGATATTGCGGGTGTCGTACTCGACCCCGCGGGCCCGCTGGGCGTCCTCGATATCGTGGAATTCGGAGGTGAACAGCGGCACGAACCGGAAAGCGGTCGTGACGATAAACGCATACCGGTAGGGGACGTGCAGCCGCTTGACCAGCGCCCCGCAGAGGTCGCTTACCTCGGTGATCGCGAAAAGCAGCATCAGCGGCAGCATCGCGGCGATCAACCGCAGGCTGAGCAGCAGGGCGCTTAAAAGCCCCCCCGCCGTCACCAGCGTCACCCCGCCGACCGTCAAAAGCGGGTCGCCTGTCCGGACAAAAAAGAGCTGGATGACAAACATGAACAGCCCGACGATGAACAGGCTGCGGGTGAGCCGGACCGCCCGGCCCCCCAGCCCCGCCGACGCCGCCACCGCCAGCATCAGAAGGATCAGCGCCGCGACAGTAAAGACATTGCCGCTCAGCATACAGGCGGCTCCGTAGAGGAACGCCGCCGCCAGTTTGGTCAGGGGGTTGAGCCGGTGCAAAAAGGAATCGCCCGGCTGATAAGCCAAAAGGTTCATAACGCTTTTTCCTCCCTTCCGGCGCGGCGGATCAGCTCCCGCGCCATCTCGTCTACTGTGTACACGTCTTCAAACCCTGCCCCCAGCCGCAGCGCGAGGTCGGGGATCTGCGCCGGCCGGAGCCGGGCCGCCGCTAAGAGCGCCCGGTCTTTCATGACCGTCTTCACGGGCCCGTCCCCCAGCAGTTCCCCGCCGTTTAGGACCAGCACCCGCCCGGCGTAGGACTGGATCAGCTCCATATCATGGCAGACCATCAGGACGGTAAGCCCCTCTTCCCGGTTCAGCTTTGTGATATGGTCCATGATCGCGGTGCACTCCCGGTAGTTTAGCCCGGTCGTCGGCTCGTCCAGGATGACCAGCTCCGGTTTCCCGGCGAGGACGCTGGCCAGCGCGATCCGCTGCCGTTCTCCCCGGCTGCGGGTGAACGGCGACCAGTCCCCGTTTAACGAGAAGGTTTGCAGCGCCGCCTCGGTGCGGGCGTTGATCTCCTCTTCCGGGAAGCCCTGCACCCGCATCCCGAAGGAGACCTCCGCCC
>CALXKG010000175.1 GCA_944388825.1 uncultured Clostridia bacterium
GGATGTAGGCGTATGCAGCGCCGTCACGCTGCTCTCCTGGGTCATATTCCAGTGCTTCCCGCTTCCGCTTATCCGGATCTTCGGCGCCGAGTCGGAACTGTATGAACAGTTTGCGGTGGAATGTTTCCGCGTCTACCTGATGCTGACCTTTTTAAACAGCTTGCAGATGTGTACCAGCGTCCTCTTCCAGGCGACCGGACAGCCGGTCAAGGCGGCGGTAGCTTCCCTTTCCAAACAGCTGCTGTTTTATATCCCGGCGATGTTTATCTGCGCGCGGATCGGCGGCCTGACCGGGATCCTGGCGGCGGGGCCGGTGGCGGACGCGCTGGCGTTTATCCTCTGCGGGGCCCTCTGCGTCCGGGAGATGAAAAAGCTGAAACAGGGTTAGGGAATGTTTGAAATCCCTCTACGGCTGTCTCCTTCTACGGAAAACAACTTCTACGGAAAACAGCCGTCTGCTTTTCGCGCATAATCCGGCAATACAGGGGTTTTCAAACACGCTCTAGCGGCTATATGGGCGGGCGGATATTCGTCCGCCCTTAAATTTTGTCGGTTTTCCCTTAGATTTTGCATCCCCCCTTGCAATTTCCCGCCCGACCGTTTATACTGTAGGCAGACGGAAGGGAGCGGGGATGCAAAGTCCCGCGGTTTTTCCGCCGCTTATTTAGAAACTTGTCTAAATATAGCGCATACCGCCCGGACGGGCGGAGAAAGGATGGACATTATGCTTACCATTTCGCATTTTTCCAAGACCTATCCCGGCGGCAAGCGGGCGGTCGACGACCTGTCGATGGAGGTGGCCTCCGGGGAGATCATGGGCTTTATCGGCCACAACGGGGCCGGCAAGACGACGACGCTGCGGTGCGCGGCCGGTATCCTCGACTTTACCGAGGGGGAGATCACGATTGACGGCCATTCGATCCGGAAAGAGCCGGTGGCGGCCAAGTCGGTCACCGCTTTCCTGCCGGATAACCCCGACCTGTACGATTTCCTCAAGGGCATCGAGTTTTTAAACTTTATCGCCGACCTGTATGCGATCCCCAAGGACGCCCGCAGGGAACGGATCGGGAAATACGCGGACGCTTTTTCGCTGACCGGGGCGCTCGGCAGCGCGATCGGCGGCTACAGCCACGGGATGAAGCAGAAGCTGGCGCTGATCAGCGCCTTTATCCGGGAGCCGAAGCTGCTGATTTTAGACGAGCCGTTTGTCGGCCTTGACCCGGAAGCGGCCTTTACGATGAAGGGGTTTTTGCGGGACCTCTGCGACCGGGGCGGCGCGGTGCTCTTTTCGACCCATGTGCTGGAAGTGGCCGAAAAGCTCTGCGACCGGATCGCGATCATCCGGGACGGGAAACTGATCGAATGCGGCCGTACGGAGGCGGTCGTCGGCAACTCCAGCCTGGAAGACGTCTTCCTGGAGCTGGGGCGGGAAGCGGCTTCCGCCGAAGGCCGGGAGGTGAAAAACAATGGCTAAGCTCTGGCGGCTGGTCCGGTTAAACCTGCGGGCGATGCTCCATGCCCTCCAGATCGGGTCGGGCAAGAAGATGAAGGCGGGGAAGGCGACCGGGTACGGGATACTCATACTCTTCTGCTTCCTCGCGGTCTATGTCGCCGGGGTATACAGCTTTATGTTCGCCGACCTGCTGGCGGCGGTCGGGATGCTTTCCTACCTCGTCCCGCTGATGGCGCTGATCGGCTGCGGGCTGTCGCTTGTGCTGACCGTCCAGGCGGCTTCCGGGTTTATCTTCTCGGGGAAGGACAGTGATTTGATGCTTTCACTGCCGGTCAGCGCCTTTTCGGTCATGCTCTCCCGGCTGACCGCCCTTTACATCGAGAACCTGGCCTTCATCGGCCTGTTTATGGCGACGTCCGGCGCGGCGATGGTGGCGCAGGGGTTTGGCGGCGCGGGGTTTTTCCTCATGCTGATGGCCTGCACCCTGCTGCTCACCTTTTTGACGACCCTGCTCACCACCGTCATCGCGTTTGCGGTCACCTGGCTTACCGCCCACTTCCCGGGGCACAAGCTGCTGGCGACCCTCTTCTACTTCGCGGTCTTCCTCCTCATTATGGTGGGGGCGTTCCAGGTGGGGAATGTCGGCAACCTCCTGTTCCAGAACAGAGAGGCGTTTGACCGCCTGCTTTCCGGCTGGCTTTTGCCCTTCGGCCTGATGATGCGGGCGGTGGAAGGGGATGTCCTGGCGCTGCCGCTGCTGGCGGCCGTTTCGGTCCTGCCGTTCCTCGCGGTGGTCTGGCTCTTTTCCAGCCAGTACAAGCGGGTACTCTCTGCCCTGACCGCCCGGATGGTGCGGGACGATTACAAGCTGGGCGACCTGAAAGCCGCGGGGCAGTTTTCCGCCCTCTTCCGCCGGGAGGTCAAGCGGTATTTCGGCACGACCATCTACTTTTTCAACACCGGCTTCGGGGCGGTGACGCTGGTGATCGCGGCGGCGTTTGCCTGTTTTGGCTACCGGTCGTTTCGCGAATACGTCGAGCTGTTTTCGTCCCTGCTGGGCGGGATGGATATGGTCTGCGGGGTGGCGGTGCTGGCCATCGGTTTCTTCTCGACGACCATCTGCACCACCTGCGTGTCGGTGAGCCTGGAGGGGAAGACCTTCTGGATCCTGAAGGAGGCCCCCATCCGCCCGCAGTATTATTTCACCTCCAAAATCGCGGTCAACCTGCTGCTTGCCTGGCCGTCGGTGCTCCTCTGCACGGTGCCGCTGGGGATCGTATACGGGGTGGATCCGATGACCCTTGCGGCGTCGGTGTTCGTGCTGCTGGCGCTGGGGCTGCTGGTGGCGGTCTACGGGCTGGCGGTCAACCTGCTGTTCCCCAAGATGGACGCCCCGAACGATACGGTCGTCGTCAAACAGTCGGTCTCGGCGCTGATCGGCGCGCTGGGCGGCTGGGTCATTCTGGGGCTGGCGGCCGGCGGATATTTCCTCTTTGGGAAGTGGATGCCGGTGGCGGGGTATATGGCGCTATTGGGTGTGCTGTTCCTTGCGCTGTCGGCGGCGGTCTGGGGCTGGCTGATGCGGGGCGGCGTCAAGCGGCTGCTGGCGCTGGACTGAAATTTTAACCAACAGCGGGCAGGGGAAACTGCCGGAATTGCCAATTCGACGGGATTCTATCGACTTATGCCGTCCCATATGGTATAATAAACATAGGGAAACGGCAGATGTGGCGGGCAGGCGAGGACGCGGCCTTTTCGCGGGGAAAGCCTTCAGAAAATCCGAAGGGAATCTTTTCCGGAATTTTACCCCCTGTTTATCCCCCGTTCATCTGCGGCGGTTATACTATATACGTACACCAAAACCTCGTTTCTTAAGAGAAAGGGGAACCGACAGCTGATGAAACGCAGACTCGCAGCCGCTATCCTGACCGCGACGGTTACCGCCGGGGCGATGGCCCTTCCGGCGGCGGCGGAAGACTGGGATAACGGACAGCAGGCGGCCTGCGCCGAGACGGTAGAGTCTCCGCAGCAGTCCGGCTGGCAGTGCGCCGGCGGCAACTGGTATTACAAAAACGCCGACGGCAGTTACCGGCAGGGCTGGATGCGGGAGCGGGGGCAGTGGTATTTCTTCGACGGCCGGGGAGCCATGGTGACCGGCTGGGCCGAGATTGACGGGAAAGCCTACTGCTTCGGGGCCGACGGCGCGATGCTTACCGGCAGCGCGGAGGCGGGCGGAAAAGAGTATGATCTCGCCATCGACGGCTCGGTCAAGGGGGACGATCTCCCGCCGGTCAATGGAATCTATATCACCATCGCGGGTATCGTCCGAATGGTCGCATAATGCAAAGCGGAAACGCCGCCGGGAAAGAAACGCCCGGCGGCGTTTTATCTGTTTATCTGCCGCGATTGCGGGCGGGGGCGGGATGTGGTATAATAGGGGCAGTTACAATACGGAAAGGAAGCGCAGACATGGAAACCATCCTCCTCCACGGCCTCGGCCAGACTCCCGACAGCTTTTCGATCACATCCCTCTGGCTGAAGGGGGCGCATATCCCTTCCCTGCGGGCGCTAATGGCGGGAAAGGCGGATTACCCGTCCCTGTACCGGGGGTTTGCGCATTACTGCGACGGGGTCGCCGGGCCGCTTGGGATCGCCGGGGTATCGCTGGGCGGGGTGCTGGCGCTGGACTACGCGCTGCAAAACCCGGGGAAGGTCGGGGCGCTGGCCTTGATCGCGACGCCGTCCCAGATGCCGAAAAAGCTGCTGGCGGTACAGGATATCCTTTTCCGCCTGATGCCGGAGAGGATGTTTGCAAAGTCCGGCTTTTCCAAAAGTGAAACGCGCGCCCTCGCCCGGTCGATGCGGGAGCTGGATTTTTCCGGGCGGCTGGGGGAACTGAAAATGCCCGTCCTGCTGGTCTGCGGCGGGAAAGACGAGGGGAATTTGAAGCAGATGCGGGAGATGCAGAAGCATATCGCCGCCGACCTGGTGATCCTGGAGCACGCCGGGCACGAGGTCAACCTGGACGAGCCGGAACGGCTGGGCGGGCTGCTGCGGGATTTTTTTGGGAAGGCGTAAGCCCCTTGACAAGCCGCTCGCTTTGCGGTATACTGTAGTTAGTGTAAGCTAACTAAGACGTTCGCAGGACAGGAGGCAGATCATATGCAGGCAATTTTCAGCACCCTTTTCGCCTTTTCGGTGTTTTTCCTGACGGTTTTTGTCAAATGGGCGGCCAGGCGGCTTGCCTGCCGCCTGGCGGGAAAGGATTGACGTGGACTTTTGACGGGTTTTATGGTATGATAGCGGTAGCGGCGGTTGCTGCTGCCGCTTTTTGTCTTTGTGTTACCTGAAAAGTAAAAACGATTTCTTCCCCGAAAGGATGCTCGCCATGCCCCTGCCCTATTCCCTCCCCCTCCCGCCCGGCTTTTCCCTCCGGGATACGCTGCTCTGCGGGCAATGCTTCCGCTGGGCCGAAGGTCCGGACGGGACGTTCACCGGGTTTGCCGGGAGAAGGGCGGCGGCGCTCCGGCAGGAGGGGGACACCCTTTTGCTTTCCGACCCGGATACGGATTTTTGGGCAAACTAC
The DNA here is from genome assembly GCA_944388825.1 of uncultured Clostridia bacterium. Lineage (GTDB taxonomy): Bacteria > Bacillota > Clostridia > Oscillospirales > Ruminococcaceae > Faecivivens. The sequence goes on from CALXKG010000175.1 coordinate 5,040, forward strand.
CTCGACCTGGGGGAAGATTATGGCCGCTGGATCCGGTCGTTTGCCCGCGACCCGGCGCTCGCGGCGGCAGCGGCGTTCTGCGGTGGCATCCGCATCCTCCGGCAGGACCCGTGGGAGGCGCTTGTCTCCTTTATCATCAGCGCGAACAACAACATTCCCCGTATCAGAGGGATCATCGCGCGATTGTGCAGCGCGTTCGGGGAGGAAGGTGGGTTCCCGGCGCCCGACAGGCTCGCCCGGGAGACGGTGGAGAGCCTGTCCTGCCTGCGGGCGGGATTCCGGGCGAAGTATATCCTGGACGCGGCGGGGAAGGCGGCGTCCGGGGAACTGGACCTGGGGGCGGCCGCCGCCCTGCCGCTCCCGGAAGCGGAGGCGGCGCTGCGGCGGGTAAACGGCGTCGGGCCGAAGGTCGCCCAGTGCGTGCTGCTCTACGGCTTCCACCGGCTGGACGCCTTCCCGGTCGACACCTGGATGAAAAAGGCGCTTGCCCGCTACTACCCGGACGGGTTCCCGGGCTGGATCTCGCCCAGAGGGGTCGCGCAGCAGGTCCTGTTCCACTACATACGGCATATAGACATGGACAGCCCAAAAGGAGGGAACGGCGGTGGATGATAGGGCGCGGAAGGTTGCCCGCCGGGGGGAAAACGTCTCCGACCAGGCGGTCAGCGAGCTGGCGCTGAAGGCGGGGCATATCCTTCTGGAAAGCGGGGCGGAGCTGTTCCGGGTGGAGGACACCATCCGCCGGATCCACGCGGCCTATGGGGTCGAGTCGGACAACGCCTTTGTCCTGTCCAACGGGATTTTCCTAACTTCCGGCTCCTCCAGGGAGGACCTGTTCGCCCGGGTGGAGCATATCCCGATCGCCTCTTCCCACCTCGACCGGGTGGCGGCGGTCAACCAGCTTTCCCGGGAGATATCCGAGGGGCGGCATACGGTCGCCGAGGCGGACGCGCTGCTGGACGGGATCAGCCGCAGCCCCGAAAAAAAGAATTTTCTGCGCATCCTCGCCTCCGGCGCCGGGAGCGGGGCCTTCTGCTTCCTGTTCGGCGGGACTGCCCCCGACGCGCTGGCGGCGTTTTTGACGGGGCTTCTGCTCTACGCGGTCATCCTCTACCCGCTGCGGCGGCCGGTCAGCAAGATCGTTTCCAACCTGCTCTGCGGCGGGATTGTCGCCGGGTGCGCGGTGCTGCTCACCTCCCTCGGGCTGGGGGAGAACCTGGACGCGGTGGTCGGCGGGTCAATCGTCCCGCTGGTGCCGGGGCTGGCCTTTACGACCGGCATCCGGGACATCGGCAACCAGGACTATATCTCCGGGTCGGTGCGGATGCTGGACGCGTTGCTCACCATCTTTTCGGTGGCGCTGGGGGTGGGCCTGACGATGGCGGGGCTGCAAAGGTTTCTATAGGGTGTATCTGCAAACGCTTTAATCCTGTCTGATTCTACTAAAAGCGGCCGTCTGTGTCGTCGGGAAGTCTCGAAATACGGGCGTATACCTTCGCTTTCCCTCCCCGCATCTGCCCGCTTTTCGCGCATGATCCAGCAATATCGCATTTTCAGATACACCCTAAGGCTTCATTTTAGGCAAGGAGGATGCGGATGTCCCTGTTTCTTAATTTACTTTGGGAATGCGCGATGGCCTTCCTCGGCACCGTCGCTTTTGCCCTTTTGTTCAGCGTCCCGCGGCAGTACTACCTCTGGTGCGGGCTGGTG
>CALXKG010000176.1 GCA_944388825.1 uncultured Clostridia bacterium
CGTCGCGGACCGTAACGCCGCCGCCGCATCTATCTACATTAAGAGAGACATACCGGGCGGTATTCCCGGTGATGGTGCCGCCTTCCATCGTAAAGACGCCGCCGTTTTCTACAATTACAACGGAAACCTTTCGAGCGGCATCGTCATTCCCGCGCAGGACAGCGCTATCCGAGAGGGTCAATGTACCCTTAACCAGCAGGGTGGCTTCTGCACCCACCATTTGAATTTCGACATCGCCGTCAATCGTCAATTCTTTTCCAGCGGGAATGGTAATCGCACTAGTAACAGAAATAGAAGTCTCTCCGCTTTCAAGTGCCAATTTTAAACTAGCAAAGTCAGATACAGTTTCTGCCGCGCTGACAGTCGAAACTAAATTACCCCCCCCGGAAGGGTGGAGGTGCCTGTCGCAACCGGCACCATCGTCAGGACGCTGGCGGCCAGAAGGGCCGCGAGGATTTTCTTCGTCATCTCGTTGTTCCTCCATTTTGGAAATATTTGGGACATAATCCCATGTTCCAGTCTACCATACCCACCGGGGAAAAACAAGGGGATTCTGCGTAAATTTTGTCGATTTTCCCTTAGATTTTGCAGACCCCCTTGCGGAAACCGGGAAAATGCCTTATGATAGAGACAGCCGGACGGGAGAACCGGCCTGACCTGAAAGGAGATACCCATGACAAAAAGCAAAATCCTGCGGGTGCTGCTGCCCATCTGCATCACCCTCCTCTTCGCCGCCGGGTACTATTACTACGCGCCCCCGGCCATCAACTTCCACGACCCCGCCCTCTGGTGGTACCTGATCGCCGTACTGGCGGCCTACGGTATCCTGCGGCTGCTGTTCGGCTTTCAGACCCTCACCGAAAACGGCAAGCCCAACCTGAAAGGTTTCCTCGGCTTTGCTGCGGCGGCCGTCCTCTTCCTCGTCTACTTCGTCATCCAGCTCTTCTCCGGCCCCCTCTTCCACGCCGGCACCTACGCCGCCGCCGGGGCGGAACGGATCACCACCGGCGACTTCGCGTCCGAGGTGCAGATGGTCGAAAACGGCGAGATCACCGACATCGCCATCATGGACACCGTCACCGCCGAGGCGATGGGCCGCCGTCAGATCGGGTCGCTGGGGACGCTGGCCACCCAGTACGAACTGGGGCAGTTTATGACCACCACCGTAAACGCACAGCCCAAAAAGGTCGCGACGCTGGGTTACGGCAGCTTCTGGAAGTGGCTCAAGACCCGTTCCGACGGCATCCCCGGCTACGTCTCGGTCGACCCGGTCACCGGCAGCAGCGAGTATATCGAGTTCCCGGAGCCGATCCACTATTCCGACACCTCCTACTTTAATGAAAACATCTACCGCCATCTCCAGTTCTCCGCCCCGACCGCCGTCTTCGGCAACGTCCACTTCGAGGTGGACAACGACGGCAACCCCTACTGGATCGCCACCACCTATTCCTACCGGGTCGGCATCAACGCGGTGGCGGTGCCGGACGGCATCCTCGTCTGCGACGCCGTCACCGGCGCGGTCACCCGCTATGACGCCGCGGACGCGCCCCAGTGGGTCAGCATCGTCTACCCTGCCGACGACATCATCGAACTGGTCAACTATGCCGGCCTCTACGGGAACGGCTTCTGGAACTCCCGCCTCTCGAAAACCGGCGTCTACACCTGCACCAATGACTATGGGTATAAGGTGGTCGGCGACAACTTAAACGCCTTCACCGGCATCACCTCCGCCGCCAGCGACAAGAGTAACATCGCCTTTATCCTCTGTGACGAGCACACCGGCCAGGTCCGCCGGTACGACATCTACGGCGCCGAGGAATATTCGGCCGAGACCGCCGCCGAGGGGCTGGTGATGAACTACGGCTATAAGGCCTCCTTCCCCAGCCTGGTGAACGTCGGCGGGAGGCCGGTTTATATCATGGCCCTCACCGACGACGGCGCGCTCATCAAACAGTACGGGATGGTCGACCTCCAGGACTACACCAAGGTCGTCGTCGGCGACACGGTGCGGGACACCTGGCAGGCGTTCGTCGACCGGTACGGCGGCAGCTCCGCCGCGTCGTCCAACGAGCCGGCGGCCGTCCGGCTGACCGCCCCGCCCGAAACGGCGGTCATCGAGGGGAACTCCTACATCTACCTCGAAACGGCGGACGGCATCTACCGCCTCCAGGCCGACGGCAATGAGGAAGCCCTCTTCGCCGGGGCGGGCGACCGGCTGGAGCTGACGGTCTCCGGCCAGCTCCGCGACGGGCTTTATACGGCGGAACTCAAACGGTAATTCGCAAGGCCCTGTCCGTCTTCCGGACGGGGCTTTTGCTTTTCAGATAACAATACCGCTTCCGGTCAGGCGCAAACCCCGGCCTCCCTCCCCGAGGAAGGTGGCGCGGATGCGCCGAAAGGAGTTAGAAAACAGGCGAAAGCCGTTTTTCCTTCAAGGAATTCCGGTTATTGGGCTAGACAGCTTTGCTGTCCAGTCCCACTCCTTCAGTCGGCATTCGCCGACAGCTCCCTCGGAGAGGGAGCCTTTCAGGTGGTGCTTTTCCATCAAATTGTTCCCTTATATCCCTGAAAAAAATCCCCGCGCCCCCTTGACAACCGGGAATTGCCTTGCTATAATAGCTAATAGAGTTAGGTAATTCAGAAAGGGAAAGAGGTGCGGGAAATGCAGGAAAAGGACTACCAGAAACTGCTGGAGGAAATGGTCCACGCGATGGTCGCCCTCCGCTTCACCGACTTTTCCCGGATGATCGCCGACACGGTCAAAGGCGAAGGGTTCGTGCTGGGGTATTTAAACCACAACGCCTCCGCCCAGCCGGGAGACATCTCCCAGATGATGAACGCCTCAACCGCCTATGTCAGCAAGGTGCTGCGGGGGCTGGAGGACAAGGGGATGCTGCTCCGGCAGAAGGACCCGGACGACCGGCGGAAGACGCTGTTGGTCCTGACGCTGAAAGGCAGGCAGGAAGCCGGTAAAATGGAGCAGGAGGTGCAAACCGCGATCATCGCCTTCCTGAAGTCCCTGGGGGACGAGGACGCCTCCAACTTTGTCCGCATCCTCTCCAAAATCGCCCGCAAGTCGGAGCATCCGGAAGAAAACGATACGCCGTCCTGAAAAGCAAAAGCGGTCCAACCCGCTTTTTTGTTCATAAATAGCTAACCTTTTTAGCTAATAAAGTTTGCTGAAAATGACAGCAAACTTCACACCCTATCCACCAAAGGAGGAACACCCATATGCTGAAACTGTTTTCCCATCTCGGCAAGCGGGAATGGGCGATGACCGGCGGGGCGCTGCTGTTCATCCTCGGGCAGGTCTGGTTTGACCTGCGGCTGCCCGAGTACATGAGCGAGATCACCGTCCTTGTCCAGACCGAAGGCAGCAGTATACAGGCGGTGCTGGCTGCCGGCGGGAAGATGCTGCTCTGCGCCCTGGGGAGTATGCTGCTGGCGGTTGCGACCGGCTTTTTCACCGCCGTCGTTTCGGCGACGCTGACCCGCAACCTGCAATCCGCCCTCTACCACAAGGTCCTGTCCTTCTCGGGCGCGGAGATGGGGCGGTTTTCGACCGCTTCCCTCATCACCCGCACCACCAACGACGTCACCCAGGTGCAGATGCTCCTGTCGATGGGCGTCCAGCTGATCGTCAAAGCCCCGGTCACGGCGGTGATGGCGATTTTCAAGATCCAGGAGAAGGGCACCCCCCAGTGGACGCTTATTACGGCGGCGGCGGTCGTGCTGCTGCTCAGCTTCATCGGCGTCCAGATCGCCTACCTGCTGCCCAAATTCCGGATCGTCCAGAAGCTGACCGACAACCTAAACCGGATCATGCGGGAAAATCTCACCGGCCTCCGGGTCGTCCGGGCCTGCAACGCCGAGCGGTACCAGGAGGGCAAATTTACCGCCGCCAACGCCGCCCTGACCGATAACAACCTCAAAGCCGGCCGGGCGACCGCGGCGATGATGCCGTTTATCAGCCTTGTTTTCAACGGCGTCTCCCTCGGCATCTACTGGGCGGGGGCCTACATCATCGAAGCGGCCGGGATGGCGGATAAGCTGACCATCTTCTCCAATATGGTCGTCTTCTCCTCCTATGCGATGCAGGTCATCAGCTCGTTTATGATGCTGACGGTCATCTTCATCATGCTCCCCCGCGCCCAGGTCGCGGCCCAGCGGATCCGGGAGGTGCTGGACACCGTCCCCACGATGCGGGACGGGGATAAAACGGGCGGCGGGACAAAGGGCGAAGTGGTATTCGACCACGTCAGCTTCCGCTACCCCGGCGGCGAGGGGAATGTCCTGGAGGATATCTCCTTCACCGCCCGTCCCGGCGAGACGGTCGCGATCATCGGCGCGACCGGTTCGGGCAAGTCAAGCCTGGTAAACCTCATCCCCCGGCTGTACGACGTAACGGCGGGAAGCGTCAGAGTGGACGGCGTAGACGTGCGGGACTATCCGCTTACCAAGCTGCGGGATAAGCTGGGCTACGTCTCCCAGAAGGCGGTGCTGTTCGCCGGTACCATCCGGGAAAACATCGCCCTCGGCGAAAACGGCAGGGCACCTGGGACCGCGCCCGATATCCGGGCCGCCCTGTCGGTCGCCCAGGCGGAAGAATTCGTCGGCGGCCTGCTGGACGGGATAGAAGCCCCGGTCGCCCAGGGCGGGACCAACTTCTCCGGCGGGCAGAAGCAGCGGCTCTCGATCGCCCGCGCGGTGGCCCGCCGCCCCGAGATCTACATCTTCGACGACTCCTTCTCCGCCCTCGACTATAAGACCGACCGGGCGCTGCGGGAGCGGCTGAAAGCGGAAGCAAAGGGCGCCACCACCATCATCGTCGCCCAGCGGATCGGCACGATCATGGACGCCGACCGGATCATCGTGCTGGAGGACGGACGCGCCGCCGGCATTGGCACCCATCAGGAGCTATTGGAAACCTGCCCCGTTTACCGGGAGATCGCAGAATCCCAGCTGTCAAAGGAGGAACTGGAAAGATGACCCACCATATGATGAAACCGGCGGCAAAACCCGCCCCCCACGGCAAGGGAGGGTTAAAGCCCCTGCTCGCCTTCTGCAAACCCTGGTTCCCGGCGGTGGCAGTGGCGCTGATCTGCGCCGTCGGCGGCACCATCTTCACGATCATCGGCCCCGACAAGCTGTCCCAGCTGACCGACCTCATCACGGCGGGCCTGCTGGGCGGTACCGACATGGCGGCGGTGGGCCGGGCAGCGGGGATACTCTGCGGGATGTACGCCGCTTCCTTCCTGCTGTCGCTTATCCAGTCGCAGATCATGACCACCGTCACCCAGCGGACCTCCCAGCGGCTGCGGGAATCGATCAGCCGGAAATTAAACCGCCTGCCGATCGACTACTTCAACAGGACCACCTTCGGCGATATCCTCTCCCGGGTCACCAACGACGTCGACCTGATCGGCCAGACCCTGCAGTCCAGCGTCGTCAGCTTCGTCTCGGCGGTCGTGACCTTTTTGGGATGCCTTGCCATGATGTTTGTGACCAACTGGGTGATGGCCCTGTCGGCGATCGCGGCGAGCCTCCTGGGCTTTCTGCTGACCGCCCTGATCACCGGCCGCTCCCAGCGGTATTTCGTCGCCCGGCAGGAAGAGCTGGGGGCCTTAAACGGCCACATCGAGGAAGCCTACTCCGGCCAGACGGTGCTGCGGGTCAACAACGCCGAGCGGCAGTTCTCGGAGAAGTTTGAAGCCTTAAACGGAAAGCTCTACAGCGCCAGCTGGAAGAGCCAGTTCCTCTCGGGGCTGATGATGCCGGTGATGGGCTTTGTCGGCAACCTGGGGTATGTGACCGTCTGCGTCACCGGGGCGCTTTTGACGATGAACGGGCAGATCACCTTCGGCGTCATCGTCGCCTTTATGACCTACGTCCGGCTGTTCACCAGCCCCCTTTCCCAGATCGCCCAGTCGCTCACCAGCTTCCAGTCCGCCTCCGCCGCGTCGGGGCGGGTGTTCGAGCTGCTGGAAGCGGAGGAGATGGAGGACGAGTCCGGCAAAACCCAAACGATCGAACACCCCACCGGGCAGGTCAGCTTCTCCCACGTCCGGTTCGGCTACACCCCCGGGCGGACGGTTATCCAGGACTTCAGCCTCGACGTCCGCCCCGGCCAGAAGGTCGCGATCGTCGGGCCGACCGGCGCCGGCAAGACGACGCTTGTCAACCTCCTGATGCGGTTTTACGAGCTGGGCGGCGGCGCGATCTCGATGGACGGGGTAAACCTCCGCGACGTCACCCGGGAAAACGTCCACGACCTCTTCGGGATGGTGCTGCAGGACACCTGGCTGTTTGAAGGGACCATCCGTGAGAACCTCTGCTACGGCAAATCCGGCGTCACCGACGGGCAGCTCGACCGGGCCTGCAAGGCGGCCGGGCTCCTCCACTTCATCTCCGCCCTCCCCCACGGCTACGACACCGTTTTAGACGGGAGCGTCAGCCTGTCGGAAGGCCAGAAACAGCTGCTCACCATCGCCCGGGCGATGGTCGAGGACGCGCCGATGCTGATCCTCGACGAGGCGACCAGCTCGGTCGATACCCGCACCGAGGAGCAGATCCAGCGGGCGATGGACGAGCTGACAAAGGGGCGCACCTCCTTCGTCATCGCCCACCGGCTTTCGACCATCAAAAACGCCGACATCATCCTGGTCTTAAAGGACGGCGACATTGTCGAAAGCGGCAATCACGAACAGCTGCTTGAAAAGGGCGGCTTCTACGCGGAACTGTATAACGCTCAGTTCTCCGGCGCGGCATGAGAAGATGAAGCGCGGCTAAAGCCGCATGAAGCGCTCCCTTCGGTCGCATGAAGCCGCCCTTCGGGCGATGAAGCGCACCCCTGCGGGGTGCATGAAGTGTTCCCCTGCGGGGAACATGAAGGTACGCTTCGCTCATTTAAAAAAAGCTCTCCGGAGAGGCCAGCGGTACAATACCGCCCCTGCCTTTCCGAAGAGCTTTTTTAATTGTCCCGAAGGGACACCATCATGTAACCCGCAGGGTTACGCTTCATGCGCGCCTTCAGGCGTGCGCTTCATGGGGCTGTAAGCCCCGCTTCATGCCCGCAGGGCGCTTCATGCACGCCTTTGGCGTGCGCCTCATCCTTCCGCCCAGGCGCCGGAAGCGCCGACGTAATAGTCCCCGATATAGGTGTCCGCCGCCATTTTACCGGTCTCGGTGAGGTAGTACCAGTCGCCCTTCCATTCGAGCCAGGAGGCCGCCTTCATCGCGCCCGAGCCGCCGAAGAAGTACCAGCCGTCTTCCGCTTCATACCACCAGTCGTTCGCCATGCCGCCCCAGTCGTAGAAGTAATAGGCAGACTTCCCGATTGCGGCGAGGCCATTGTCGTACATCCGCCCGGTTTCGGGGTCGAGGTAGTACCAGACGTTCCCGCGTTTCAGCCAGCCGGTGGCCATTTTGCCGTCCGCGCCGAAATAGTACCAGCCGTCTTCCAGCTCGACCCAGCTTTCAGTCTGCATAAAGCCCTGTTCGTTAAAGTAGTAGGTTGCGCCTTCGTACTCGTAAAGGCCCTTCACCCGCTTGCCGTCAAGATACAGCATCGTCCCCATCGAATATTCGTGCAACCCGTCGGCGATCGGGGCAGAGGGGATGTAGACCTCTTCCGGCTCTTTTGGTTCGGGCTCCGGTTCGGGCTCGGGGGTCGGTTCAGGGGTGGGGTCGGGGTCGGTTTCCGACGCTTTAACCGTCACGGCGCAGACAGCTTTCAGCGGGTCACCATCTGCATTTTCTATCGCCAACGTAATGGTGGTGGTGCCGGGGGAGAGAGCGGTGACAGTAGCCTTAGTCTCGTCCGATGGATCTTCTGTCACCTTGACGACGGCTTCATTGCCGCTTACCCAGCCCACGCTCTGGTATTTCGCATCCGCCGGGGTGAGCCGG
>CALXKG010000177.1 GCA_944388825.1 uncultured Clostridia bacterium
ACCTGTGGCCTCAGCCCTCGCTCCCGCTCCGGAAGTCCCGGGTGGAGAGGGCGAGGATCGCCCGTTCGATCGAGTCGCGGGAGTTGCCCCAGTCGGCGTTCGGCCCGGCGTTCCGGTAGTCGAACATTTTGCAGAAGTGGGAGACGTCCGCCCCGACCTGCTCCAGGTGCTTGTCAAGGAGCGCCAGCACCAGTTCCTTAAAAGCCGGGTATTCTTTTTTGCCGAGGGTGTCGTGGCCGACGGTCAGCAGCTTTTCGGCGTGGGGGAGGCAGATATATTCCTGTTCGCCGAAGAGCTTGCGGAAGTCGGCGTCCCGCTCCCACTGCTTCATCACCGTGTTCAGCATCCCGCCCAGCGCCGACTCGATCTGCGCGCAGACAAAGCAGGTGTCGTTGACCGTGCGCATCTCCGCCCGCTTGCGGGGCTTGGCCTCGGCCTTCAGCGTGATCTCCCTGTATTTCCCCCGGCGCAGCTCCTGCAAATGGCTTTCCAGCATCAGCGCCAGCGACAGCCGGTTTTTCTGCCCGAGCATCATCTCGAAATGGTCGGTGCAGAACCCCAGCCGGTTGGTCTCGATCCGGATGTCCGGCTCCATCATCGCCGCCCCCATGATGTATTCTACGCAGCGGCTTTCCAGCGTATCCCGCAGCCGGCAGATCGGGCAGCCGTCCTTGGGTTCAAAGACTTCGCTGACCGGGATGGTATAGATGTTGTCCCGCATGGTGTCCTCCTGTTCCGCCCGGACGGCCGGCAGCCGCCACCAGGGCATATCATTCCAGAATATATAGGTTATTATACCACATTTCCCCGGATATGGGTAGTGAAAAGATGAATTTCCCGCCGGGAGAAACATTCTCCCTGATTCTATTATACACCCAAATGTTTGTTTTGTAAAATCCGGCGTTTGGATGAAACAGGCGGCATCCGGACAGGGAACAGTCCGGAATGGCCCGTTTCCGGCGCAGGGCCGTCCGGAAAGCGCCGGTTTTAGCGGGGAAATATCTTCCCCGGAAATTTTTCTTCCCGCCGCCCTTGCCGAAACGGCGTTCCGGTGCTACACTGGATACGGAAAATTTTTAGAAAAGAAAGGGCCGATTCCCATGAATAACCGCACCAAAGGGATCCTCTGTATCCTCGCCTCCGCCTTCTGCTTCGCGCTGATGAGCAGCTTTGTCCGGCTTTCCGGCGACCTGCCCAGCGTCCAGAAGAGCTTTTTCCGCAACCTGATCGCCGCGGCCGTCGCGTTTATCCTGCTTCTGCGGGAGCATCGGAAGGGGGAAAAGCTGGCGATAACCCGGCGGCAGCTGCCGCTTCTGATCCTCCGGTCGGTCTTCGGGACGGTCGGCATCCTCTGCAACTTTTACGCAGTCGACCATCTGGTTTTATCCGACGCCTCGATGCTCAATAAAATGTCCCCCTTTTTCGCGATCCTCGCTTCCTACTTTGTGCTGAAGGAAAAGCTGACGCCGGTGCAGGGTGCGGGGGTTATCGCCGCGTTTATCGGGGCGCTTTTCATCATCAAGCCGACCTTTGCCAATATGGACCTGATGCCGTCGCTTATTGGCCTCATCGGCGGGATGGGGGCCGGCATCGCCTATACGATGGTGCGGGCGCTGGGCAAGACCGGCATACACAAATCGGTGATCGTCTTTTTCTTTTCGGCGTTTTCCTGCCTCGTCGTGCTGCCGGTCCTGATCGCCGGGTATGTGCCGATGAGCGGGGGTCAGCTGCTCTGCCTCATCGGGGCGGGGGTTGCCGCCGCCGGCGGGCAGTTTGCGGTGACGGGGGCTTACTGCTTTGCCCCGGCGAGAGAGATCTCGGTCTACGACTACACCCAGGTCATCTTCTCGGCGCTTCTCGGGTTTATCCTCTTTAACCAGCTGCCGGACGGGCTCAGCGTCGCCGGGTACCTGATCATCTGCGGCACCGGCGCCGCGATCTTTCTCTATAACCGCCGCCGGGACCGCCTGGCCGTTTCCGGCGGAAAATAAAGGGCCCGAAAAAGGATACTGTGTGAATTTTTTGCGGGCGTCTGGACAAGCCGGGCAAAATCGTGTATAATTTGAGGGTATATCGGGTTTGGCGCGTGTTTGAGATCCCCCCTGCCGCTGTCCCATTCCGCGAAAAGCGGCGGACGGCCCGGGCGTACAGGGTTTTCAAACGCGCTGTAGCCGGGTACGCCCTTTGTTTTTTGCCAGTTCACCGCCCCGCCTGCCGGGACGGCCGGATAGATAGAAAGGATGAAACGCTTGAAACGTTTATGGAAAACGGCCGCTGTGTTTACGGCGGCCCTCTGTGCGCTGCCCCTTGCGGCCTGCAACCAGGACACCAGCTGGACCTACCGCACCGCGGACGGGAAGTATGAAGTCACTTCCGGTATGTATGTCGGGATGTCGCTGAACGCTTACAACGAAGGCTTTTCCCAGGAAGGGGTCGATACCGCCCAGTCCCTCTACGGCCAGCAGATCGGTTCGGTCGATGGGCTGACCTGGGTCGAACAGCGGGTGGATAACCTTGCGAAAAAATACCTTGCGGTGGAATCGAAGTTTGACGAGTACGGCCTTTCGTTCAGCGAGGACGAACAGGCTTATGTCGACAGCTATGTCGACTATATCTGGTCCTACATGGGCGCTTCCTATGAGGACGAGGGCTGTGGCGAAGAATCCTACCGGAAGCTGGTGACCAACTCCTTTAAAGAGAGCCAGCTTTTCTACGACATTTACGGCGTAGACGGCGAGCGGGCGGTTTCGGAGGAAGAGCTGCGCGGCCTTTTTGACGAACAGTACGCCCATATCAATATTTTTGACGTGGATGCCGCCGATGAGGAAGGGGAGCCGCTCACCGGCCACCCGCTGGAGATCGTCGAAGAAAAGGTCGACGAGCTGATCGGGCAGCTGGACGATGGGGCCGATTTTGAAACGGTCAAGGCGGATTATGAGGCCGAGGTCGAGGCGGCGGAGGCTGCCGGAGAAGAGGAAGACGCGGATGCCGCCGCAGAGGCCGCTTCCGAAGAGGCTGCGGATGAAACCGCCGAAGAAGAGACGGATACCTCCGCTTATATCAACGCTGAAACTTCCAGCTATCCCGAAGAACTGGTCACTACCCTGATGGAGGCCTCCGACGGGGCGTACGGCAGCTACGACGACGGCGAAGGGACGATCTATGTCTGGATCCGGCTGGAAAACGACGACGAAGGGTTTGAGGCCTACCGCGACACCATCCTCCAGAACGAAAAGTGGGAGGAGTTTACCCAGTACGAACAGGATTGGGTCAACGGCATGACCTTTACCGAAAACGACGCTTCCATCCGCAAGCACAGCCCGAAGAATCTGGAATGATTGCGCGGCGGTCCGGCGCGGTTTGGGGCTGGGAAAGGGGTTAAACGGCCCGGTCCCCGGTAATTCCGCGGAAGGTTTCATAAAACAACCTAACAGGTAAGCACGCACCCTAAAGGCTCCCTCTCCGAGGGAGCTGTCATCGAAGATGACTGAAGGAGTGTGGTTAGACAGCTTGCTGTATAACCACATAAGCAAAATGGTTTGAAAGAAAAACAGTTTTCGCTTGTTTTTTCTACTCCTTCCGGCGCATCCGCGCCATCTCGGAGGCTGAGGCTCGTGCCTGTTGAAAAGTTATATTGTCCGCGCAATACACAGATTATAACAAAAACACCGGATGCCCGAAAGCACCCGGTGTTTTCCGTTACAGGGATAAATTTACAGCATTTCCTTGCGCAGCTCTTCCCCGCTCTTGGCCGACAGGTAAGCCGGCGGGACGTCCAGCAGCGTCTTGCAGCCGGTCTGGCCCTCTTTCGCCATCCGGGCGACGGCCCGGGCGCAGGCGACCAGCACCGACGAGGTAAACTCGGGGTTGGAGTCCAGCTGCAGCCGGTACTCGATCACATGGTTGTGTTCGCCGTCCCGGCCGGTGCGTCCGGTGTGGATGACGAAACCGCCGTGGGGGATGCCGGAATGGTCGCGGCGCATCTCCTCCATCGAGATGAAATGGACGGTGGTATCGTATTCGTCAAAATAGTTGGGCATCGTGACGATCGCCTTTTCGATCGCCGCCTTGT
>CALXKG010000178.1 GCA_944388825.1 uncultured Clostridia bacterium
TCCAGCTTGTGGATGCCGTCGAAGACGCCGATGCCGTGGGTCACATGGACGACGTAGTCGCCCGGCGACAGGTCGGAGAGCGACCGGATCTCCTCCCCTTTCCGCTTTTTCGGCTTTTTCTGCGGCAGGGTATACGCCCGGGCGGTGGTGGTGAGCGAAAAGCGGATCTCCGGGTATTCAAACCCGGTGGACAGCGTCCCGGCCAGCACGGCCACCTTCCGGTAGCGGATCGCCTTTAAGTCCTTTTCATAGCTGGCGGGGAGCCCCATCCTGGCCAGGTCGGCGGCGAGGTTCTGGGCCGCCTTGTCGGTCCCGGCGAGGACGCAGCAGCAGTAGCCCTGTTCCAGCAGCGGGTCGAGGTCGGATTTTAACAGCTTTAAGTCCCCGTTCCAGCCGGAGTTCTGAAGGGGGGAGAGGTTGATGACGTCGCGGAGCTCCCCAAAACCCCCGTGGGCGAAGGTCTCCAGGTAGATCTCCGCCCGCCCGGAGAGGGCGCCCTCCAGCTGCTCGGGGCTTAAATAAAAGCTGTCCAGCCCCTTGCAGAGCTCCCCTTCCTCAAAGAGCAGCTTTAAATCCTCCTGGTGCTGGGCCCACTGGGCGCGGAGGGTCTCTTTCAGGTCGATATACTCGCTTAAAAAGACCGGCGTGTTTTCCGGGAAGTAATCCAGCAGGGTCGTAAACCGTCCGGTCAGCGGGAAATATTTGTCCAGGCTTTCCAGTTCCATACCGGCGTCCAGCTTTTCCAGGTCCTTTTCCAGCTTTTCCCGGGCGGCCGCCGTCTGTTTCCGGCGGCCGAGGGAGGCAAGCAGCGCCCGCAGCTTTTCCTTCAGCTCCCCCTCCCCGAACAGCACCTCCCCTGCCGGGGAGATGGAGAGGGCGGAGAGCGGGTCGGTGCGCCGCTGGGAATCCAGCTCGAAATAGGTGATGGTGTCGATCTCGTCCCCCCAGTATTCGATCCGGACGGGGTTTGGCTCCCCCGGCGGGAAGAGGTCGAGAATGCCGCCCCGGACGGCGAACTGGCTCACCCCGTCCACCTGCGGGCGGCGGGCATACCCGGCGGCGGAAAGGCGGGAGATCAGCGCCTGCATATTGGGGATCCCGTTTTGATCCGGGCCGGCGCTGACCGTAAAGGACGCCTGCCGCAGCGCCTCCCGCGCCGCCGTCCGGGAGGACGCCGCCTGGGCCGACGCGACCGTCACCGGCAGCTGCCCCTGCAAAATGCGGGAGAGGACGCCCAGCCGCTGCTGCTCGTACTCGCCCGAGATGCTCTCCATCTGCCGGTAGCTGTAATCCCGGGCGGGGAAGACGGCGGCGAAATCCTCTTTCCCTGCCATCGCGTTTAAATCGGCCGCCAGCCGGGCCGCCGCCAGGTCGTCCTGGGTCAGGACCAGCAGCGGGCGGTCCAGATCAGCCGCCGCCGCATAGATAAAGTTGGCTTTGTGGATCGCCGACAGGCCGACGCAGAGGAACGGGGCGGCCCCTTTTTTGATGTTGTCGATCATCCGGCCATAGCCGGCAAGGCTGTGAGCCACTGCTGTAAACAGCTTCAAGCGGTATCGGACTCCCTTCTATCACGCGGACAATCGCCTGATGCTTCCAGTATACCATACTGAAAACGTTTTACAAGCGGTTTATCTATACTCTTTTTATATATTCTTCTCAACTTTTGGATATAAGCGGGGGCCGGTCAGCCGTTAAACTTCGCCATCGCCCCGTCAAAGTCCCCTTTGATGATCATTTCGGCCGCCGGCAGGCAGTTTTCCGCCGCCCGGTCGATCTCCGCCCGTTCCGCCCCGGTAAACCGGGAGAGCACCCAGTCGGCCAGGTCGTATTCCGGCCGGGGTTTGCCCCCGACTCCGACCTTGATCCGGGGGAAGGCGTCGGTCCCCAGATAATCGATGATGCTTTTGATCCCATTATGCCCGCCGGCGCTCCCCTTTTTCCGCAGCCGCATCTTCCCGGGCGGCAGGGAGATGTCGTCGAAGATCACCAGCACCCGCTCAGGCGGGATCTTGTAAAAGGAAGCCGCCTTTTCGACCGCGGTGCCGGAAAGGTTCATATAGGTCACCGGCTTCATCAGCAGCACCCGCTGCCCGGCGATCACCCCTTCGGCGGTCAGGGCGTCGAACTTTTTGCGGAGGATCTCGGTCCCAAGCTCCTTCGCCACCCGGTCGATGCAGATAAAGCCGGTGTTGTGGCGGGTGTTTTCGTATTTGCGGTCGGGGTTGCCCAGACCGACCAGCAGCCAGCCGGGCGGGGAAACGGCTTTCCGCCCGGCCTCCAGTTTTGCAAAAGCGTCAAAAATCGACATGGCAAATGTCTTTTCCAGAGGTATCTACCCCTGGAAAAACTCCCTTCCTGTTATTTTTGCCCGGGCGGAAACCCGGGGCTTTTCTTTTGGATCGATTGGCATATCTATTGTAGCACAGCGGGCGGGAAGAATCAACGACCGTCCTGTCCAGACAGACGATTGAAAAAAGCGCATTTTTTCGCTATAATGGAGATAAAAAAGCACCGCGCCCTGGGCGCGACGGAAACCCCTCTCTGAAACCTGTGCACAAAGGAGCGTACGTTATGAACCGACAATCCTATCCCCCGCCGGAGGGCGGGCATAACGCCGGACGGTGGTCCGGCCGCTGGACGCCGCCGGGAGCGCCGCCTCCCCCGGCGGGAAACGGCCCCGGCGGCTGGGACGGGCGGCCGGGCGGATACCCGGCGCCGGATAAGCGGCAGCTGCGGCTGGCGGTCAAACGGGCGGTCCGGCTGGTGCTGCCGTCCCTTCTGATCCTTTTCCTTGTGGAATACGCCTTTGCGTTCGCGGCGGGGGGCTTTATCGGCGCTTACGCCGCCCGGGCCTACTGGGATACCGCCAGTTTCCCGCCGGACACCTATTACGGCATCCCCTACGGGCTGTATGACTTCCTGACCGGCTACCTGCCGGTGCTGGCCGGGGAGGCGGCCGCCCTTGTGTTTTTGCGGGCGCGGACGGGGCTGCGGATTTCCGCCTTTTTTGCCCGGCCGGAAGTCCCGGCGCGGGAGGCCCGGCCGGCAGGTGGCCGGTTTACGCCGGAAACGCCGCCCCTTTCCGGCCCGGCGCTCGCCGGGTGGGTCGCGTTTGCCGCGGCGGCCGGGATCGGCGTGTCGATGCTGGGGCAGGTCTGCGCGATGGTCGAGTTAAACTTCCTCTATTCGATCGGTTTCCCCCTCTATTCCCCCGATTTTTCGACCGAGGGGTATACCCTTTTCGACACCATCCTCTGCAACCTCTATATCTGCGTCGCCGGGCCGGTGATCGAGGAGCTGGTCTTCCGGGGGTACCTGCTGCGGGTGCTGCGGCGCTGCGGCGCCCTCTTTTCCGTCCTGGTCACCGCCGTCTTTTTCGCCCTCTTCCATATGAACCTGGTGCAGCTGTTTACCCCGCTGTTTGTGGGGGCGTTCCTGGCGCTGCTCACCCTGCGGACAAAGTCGCTTATCCCGGCGATCTGCTGCCACATCCTGAACAACACCCTGTCGACCCTGACCAGCTATATCCCCTTTTCCGGCGATTTTGCGCTGGGGCTGTTCACGCTCGGGCAGATCGCCCTCTTCCTCGCCGTTTTCGCCCTCTTCTGGGCGCTGTGGGGGCGGACGTTCCGGCCGTTTTTGCGGGACGGGGGGCAGGACGGGCTGCGGCTTTCGGAAAAGCTGGGCGCGGCCTTTACCAGCTGGCCGTCGGCGGTGTTTATCTGCGTCTATATCGGGATGATCGCCTATTCGACGGTTGCCAGCTGGCTGATGGCCGGTTCCTGGTGAAAAATCCCGTAAATTCTGCACAGATCCAATCGAAAAGCGGTTTTATCGGCACATTTTGCCGGTAAACCCGCTTTTTCCGTCTTTTCAAACCGGCGGAAAGCTGATATAATGATATATAACAGAATGGTTTATGTGTGAAAGTTTCCGGCGGACGCCCTGCCTGCCAGGATTTTCCGGAAATTTTTTCTCCCCGGCTGCAACAGATGCGCCGGAAATGGACACTATATAGACGAGAAGGATAAACGTGGGGTTTTTATGCCCTTCTTTATGCCGGGTCCGTTTCCCGTGGACGCCATCTGAGACCCGAAAGCGAGGTGAGGATGTGCCGGAGGGTTACGAGCTGGTCGCTGCGGCGCGCGCAGGCGACAAGGAAGCCTTTGGCGCCCTGTACGCCGCTATTTATACCGACCTTTACAAATTCGCCTACTACCTGCTGAAAAACGAGGAAGACGCCAAGGACGCCGTCAGCGACGCGGTGATGGACGCCTACGCCGGCATTTCCAAACTCCGTTCGGAAGAAGCCTTTAAGGCCTGGATGTTCCAGATCCTTTCGGCCAAGTGCAAGCGGAAGCTGAAAGAATACGCGACCCAGGGCCGCAACGCGCCCCTGGAGGACGCGGAAGACCTGGCGGTCAGCGGGAAGGAAGAATCACTGGAGCTGAAAAGCGCCTTTGAGTCCCTCTCGGACGACGAACGGACGATCATCTCGAT
This sequence comes from uncultured Clostridia bacterium, assembly GCA_944388825.1. GTDB lineage: Bacteria > Bacillota > Clostridia > Oscillospirales > Ruminococcaceae > Faecivivens. The sequence goes on from CALXKG010000178.1 coordinate 4,504, forward strand.
GAACGTCTTCGGCGGGTACGACAGCGGCGAGATCAGCAAAATACTTAAAATGAACCGAAATACCGTCCGTTCCAAGCAGTCGCGGGCCTTAAGCAAGCTCAAAGCCCTGCTGGGCGGGCGGTGATCCCGAAAGAAAGGAGGATAGCCCTGTGAAAGATTTTGATAAAGACGCAGAGCGCGGCGCGGCCTTTTCCGCGCTCAGCCCTGAAGACCAGGCGTTTATCCGCCTTCTGCGGGAAAAAGCGGAAGACACCCCCGTCCCGATGGCGCTCCAGCCGGATATGATCCTGGCCCGCCTGCCGGATAAACCGGCAAAGCGGCGTCCCAACTGGCTGCGGGTCCCGCCGGTTAAGGCGGTCTCCCGGGCGGCGGTCGTGCTGGGCGCTTTTGTCTTCGTCCTGGCGGCGGTCAACCGGCCGGTCCGCCAGTATCTGGAAGGGGATATTCCGATCGACCCCTCTTCCGGCGTCAGCGAGAGCCAGCCGGTTTCCCTGCCGTCTGATGAAGGCGGGAGCGGGTCTGTGACCCGGCCGGACGACGGCGGGACGGACCTCTCCGTCCCCGCGCCGGAGGAAACTTCTGAAAATACCGCTGCCGGGGAAACCTCCGGCGGCAGCCAGGCATCCGGCGGTACCGGCCTCCCGCCCGCCGGATCCGGGACGGAACCGGATGCTGGGACAAACGCGGAAACCGGCGCGCCGGATCCGGAGGGTTCCGTCCCTTCTGGTACGGAGGACGTCCAGACCGGCCTTCCCAGCGGCGAGCCGTCGGAAGAAACGACGGTCGCCCTCAGCCCCAGCGTTTCCTCTACCCTGCCCAGCGGGTCGGGCGGAGATTACGCCGCGGTTTATGACGCGCTGCAAAACGCCTCTACCCCCCAGAACGCGGCGGATCAGTATTCGACCGCCGTCCTCTCGGCCGGTATCTCGGCAGACGGCCTGCAAGAGGCCGGCAGCCAAACGGTCATGGCGGAAAACGGCGATACCTTTTATGTCGGGTCACAGAACTCGATGACCATCTCGATTTTGCAGGGGAGCGCCGAAAACGGCCTGCTGGCCGGGCGGATCCACGTCCAGTTTACCAAACCGGAGATCGCCGGGATGGAACCGGTGTCTTCCGCCGTCACCGACTGCTTCTACTCAAACGGCATCCTCTTTGCCGTCGGCACCGTCTCCTATAAGGGGGCGGACGGGGAATGCACCCTGTCGGCGGTCAGCGCCTACGACGTCACCAACCCCGCCGTCCCCCAGCTGGTCGCCCAGTCGGCCCAGGACGGGACGATGGTCGGCGCGGCGCTCTCGGGCAGTT
>CALXKG010000179.1 GCA_944388825.1 uncultured Clostridia bacterium
ACAGAAGGAAGGAGACGCCATGAAATTTTCCTGCGATAAAGCCGGGCTTTCGGAGGCGGTCAACAGCGTCCTGCCGGCGGTATCGGCCAAATCGACGATGGCCGCCCTCGAGTGCATCCTGCTGCGGGTCAAAAAGGAGACCCTGACCGTCGTCGGCTACAACACCGAGCTCGGCATCACCAAGACCGTCCCGGTCACCGGGACGGAGGACGGCGAGATCATCCTCGGCGCCAGGCTGTTAAGCGAGATCATCAACCGGATGCCCCAGGGGATGCTGCGGATCGCGGTGGACGATAAGCTGATCACCGAGATCACCGGCGGCAGCGCCCAGTTCAAGATCGTCGGGATGAGCGCGGAAGAATACCCCTCGATCCCGAAGATCGACCCGGAGCACAGCTTTGAGATCGAAAACGGGCTTTTGCGCAGCATGATCTCCGAGACCATCTTCGCCGTCTCCCAGGACACCTCTTTCCCGGCGCTGACCGGGACGCTGTTTGAGGGGAAGGACGGGGTGCTGACCCTCGTCTCGGTCGACGGGCGGCGGCTGGCGCTTCGGAAGGAGCAGACCGGCTGCAGGGAGGACTTTAAGTTTATCGTCCCCGGCAGGACCCTCTCGGAGTTTATGAAGCTCTCTTCCCGGTTTTCGTCCGATAAGGAGGACGGGGAGCTGAAGGTGTCGGTCGGGGTCGGCGCGCGGCATATCCTCTTTTCCTGCTGCGGCTTTACGATGATCTCCCGCCTTTTGGACGGCGAGTTTATCGACTATAACGCCTCGATCCCCCAATCCGCCGCGACCCGGGCGGTCATCTCCACCCGGGCTTTCGCCGACTGCGTCTCCCGGGCGGCGATCATCATCAGCGAAAAGGTCCAAAACCCGATCTGCGCCTATTTTGAAGAAGGGCAGGTGCGCATCTCCTGCGAGACCAGCCTGGGCAAGATAGACGACGCGGTACCGGCGGAGATCTCCGGCCCGCCCCTCAAGATCGGGTTCAGCGACCGGTATATGCTCGACGCCCTGAAGGCCAGCGGCGGGGATAAGGTGCTGCTGGAACTGGGGGCGACCCTCTCTCCGATCAAGATCATGCCGCTGGAAGGGGATTCCTTCACCTTCCTCGTCATGCCGATGAGGCTGAAAGAATGACGGTAAAATATGTGAAACTGAAAACCCTCTGGATCCGGCTGGACCAGCTGCTCAAATACGCCGGGGTCGCCGAAAGCGGCGGGCAGGCGAAGGATATGGTGCTGGGGGAAGAGGTCAAATTAAACGGCGAGCTCTGCCTCTCCCGGGGCAAGAAGATCTTCCCCGGCGACATCGTCACGCTGGACGGGGTCGAGATCATCGTAAAGGGGTAAACAGGATGCGGATCACCCGGCTGGAACTGGCCGATTTTCGGAATATCGCTTCCGCCGCCCTTTCCCCCTGCGGGGAGGTCAATGTGATCTGCGGCGAGAACGCCCAGGGGAAGACCAACCTCCTGGAGGCGGTGGCGCTGCTAAGCGGCCGGAGCCTGCGGGGGGCCAGGGAAAGCCAGCTCACCCGGTTCGGGGAAAAGGCCTTCCACCTGAAAATGGCCTTCGCCGACCGGGAACGGGAGCAGGTCATCCAGTATGACGCCGGCGGCGAGCGGCGGAAGGTGGCGTTAAACCGCGTCCCCCTCCAGTCGGCGGCGGAGCTGGCGGGGGTGTTTACCTGCGTTACCTTCCAGCCGGAGGACTTGTCCCTCATCAAGGGCGGCCCTTCCGAACGGCGGGACTTTTTAGACGCGGCGATCGGGCAGCTCAAGCCGGTCTACGGGCGGTATATCGCCCAGTATAACGGCCTTCTGGAACAGCGCAACGCCCTGCTCAAACAGATCCGCCGCACCGGCAGGGGGCGGGAGATGCTGCCGCTGTGGGATGAGCAGCTTGCAAGGGTCGGGACGGCCGTCTCGATTTTGCGGCAGGATTATTTGCATAAGCTCTCCCCCCTCGCCGAGACCGTCTACCGCGGGTTTACCGGCGAGAAGGAAACTTTCTCGATAAGCTACGAGCCTTCCGCCTTCCCGAAGGGGACGGCGCTGTCGGTCTATGCGGAGGAGCTGATCGCCCTTTACCGGCAGGCGCTCTCCGCCCGGGAGGAAGAGGATATCCGCCTGCAGTTTACCTCCGCCGGCGTCCACCGGGACGACCTTTCGGTCCTGGTCAACGGGCTGCCGGCCAGGGGCTACGGCTCCCAGGGGCAGCAGCGGAGCGCCGCGATCGCCCTGAAGATCGGCGAGGCGATGCTGTTAAAAGCGGTCACCGGCGAAAACCCGGTGATCCTGCTGGACGACGTGATGAGCGAGCTGGACCCCGGCCGGCAGGACTACCTCCTCAACCGGATACGGGGGTTCCAGGTGCTGATCACCTGCTGCGACGGGGCGACCGCCCGGCGGATGGACGGCGGGAAGCTGTTTCATGTGGCGGGCGGCGTTTTCACCGAACGGGGCTAGGGCGTGTTTGAAAGCCCGCTGCCACTGTCTCGTTCTGCCAAAAGCAGCCATCTGTCCGTTTTTAGCGGATGATCCGGCAATCTTGCATTCTTAGATACACCCCAGGAGGCAATATGTATCTGCATATCGGAAGCGAGACGATCGTGTCGGCCGAAAGCCTGATCGGCATCTTCGACCTGGAAAACACCTCGGTCTCGAAATTCACCCGCGAGTTCCTCCGCGCCCGGCAGCAGGCGGGCAAGGTCGTCACCGTCGCCGAGGATATCCCCAAGTCCTTCGTCCTCTGCGCCGCGCCTACCCGGCGGGACGGCAAAGGGCAGGAGACGGTCTACCTCTCCCAGCTCGCCGCGTCGACGCTGCGCAAGCGGGCGGAGGGGAACGGGCTGGATTTTTAATGCATCTCGAAATAAAAAAAGGCTGCCGGAAAATGCGCCAGAAATTTTTCCGGCCGGCCGGAAAATCTCCATCTGCCGATTCTCTCGGCGGTCCCAGGTATTGGAGGAAGCAATGTCTAACGAAAACGAACAGGTAATGGAAAACGAAAACGTGCAGTCGGGCGCGCAGGCGTTTGAAAGCGATCTGGAGCTGGTCCGGCAGTTTGAAGAGGCGGATGGGGGCAGCTACGACGAGACCCAGATCCAGGTGCTGGAAGGGCTGGAGGCAGTCCGCAAGCGCCCGGGCATGTATATCGGTTCGACCAGCCTGTCCGGCCTGCACCATCTGGTCAAGGAGATCGTCGACAACGCCATCGACGAGGCGCTGGCGGGCTACTGCGACTGCATCAAGGTGGATATCCTGCCCGGGGACATCATCCGGGTCGAGGACAACGGCCGCGGCATCCCGACCGGCATCCACCCCAAAGAGGGCATCTCGGCTGCGACCGTCGCCTACACCATCCTGCACGCCGGCGGCAAGTTCGGCGGCGGCGGGTATAAGGTATCGGGCGGCCTGCACGGGGTCGGCGCGTCGGTCGTCAACGCGCTGTCCGAGTCGCTCGACCTCTCCATCCGGACAAACGGCCACCTCTACTACCAGCATTTCCACGACGGCGGCAAGTACGACGAGGAACTGAAGATCGTGGAGGACCTGCCGGAAGGGGCCGCGACCGGCACCACCGTCACCTTTAAGCCCGACCCCGCGATCTTCCCGGACACCGTCTTCGATTACGAGACGCTGCTCTCCGACCTGCGGGAGCAGGCCTTTTTAAACGCCGGGCTGCGGATCATCCTGACCGACTACCGGGAGGCTTCCTCCTCCGCCGACACCGACCATATCCGGCAGGACGATATGCAGTATAACGGGGGGTTAAGCTCCTTTGTCGAGCACTTGAACCAGTCCAAGACCCCGCTGCACACCCCGCCGATCCATCTGACCCGGCTGGACAGTGGGCTGCTGGCCGAGGTGGCGATCCAGTATAACGATTCCTACACCGAAGTGGTCAAGAGCTTTGCCAACAACGTCCACACGATGGACGGCGGCACCCACGAGACCGGCTTCAAGCTGGCGCTGACCCGGGCGTTCAACGACTATGGCCACGCCAAAAAGCTCCTGAAGGAAAACGACCAGAACCTGACCGGCGACGACGTCCGGGAGGGGATCACCGCGATCATCAGCGTCAAGCTCCCCGAGTGCGAGTTCGAGGGGCAGACCAAGACCAAGCTGGGCAACCCCGAGGCCCAGGCGCTGGTCAGCAAGATGGTCTACGAGGGGCTTTCCACCTACTTTGAGGAAAACCCGGGCGTCGCCAAGGTGATCTTTGAGAAGTCCCTCTCCGCCCAGCGGGCCCGGGAGGCCGCCAAACGGGCCAGGGAACTGACGAGACGCAAATCGGTGCTGGAATCGGGCGGGCTGCCGGGGAAACTGGCCGACTGCACCTCCAAGGACAATACCGTCACCGAGATCTATATCGTCGAGGGCGACTCGGCGGGCGGCTCGGCAAAGGAAGGGCGCGACCGCCGGTTCCAGGCGATCCTGCCGCTGTGGGGCAAGATGTTAAACGTCGAAAAGGCGCGGCTGGAGCGGGTATACGGCAACGAAAAGCTGATGCCGGTCGTGACGGCGCTGGGCTGCGGGCTGGGGGACGAGATCGACCTCAGCAAGCTCCGCTACGGCAAGGTCATCATCATGGCCGATGCGGACGTCGACGGCTCCCATATCCGGATGCTGCTGCTCACCTTCTTCTTCCGGTTCATGCGGCCGCTGATCGAGGAGGGGCACGTCTACTTTGCCCAGCCGCCCCTTTTCAAACTCTCCCGCGGCAAAAAGGTGAACTACGCCTTCTCCGACTCCGAGCGGGACAAGTATCTCGCCGAAATGTCGGAGGGGGGCAAATATAAAGTCGAGATCCAGCGGTATAAGGGCCTCGGCGAGATGGACCCCTCCCAGCTCTGGGAGACGACGATGGACCCCAGTAACCGGACGATCGTCCGGGTCGAGCTGACCGACGCGGCGCTGGCCGACGCCACCATCACGATGCTGATGGGGGACAAGGTCGAGCCGAGGCGGGCGTTTATCGAGAAGAACGCGCGCCATGTGCAGAACCTGGACGTGTGATATTTTTTAGCCTGTTGGGGCGCTGTGTGAGTACGCCGGAAGGCTTTGCGGCTGTGAAGGGCGTTGGAAGCGCGGGAAGCGGGCGCCTGGGAAAGGGCCCTGCCCTTTCCGGGAGACTGTCGAAAAACAAGTTTTTCGACAGAATAACATCCGGGCTGCATGCACTCCCTGCGGTCGCACACTTGCCCGGATCAAGGTATTTTTTCCGCCGTACATGCCGCCGGAAAAAATGTGATTAAATTTTTAGAGCGCGTCGGAAAATTGTTTTTCTTTTTCAGCAGGACTTTTTCGACAAGCTGGGGAAAGGGCCTTGCCCTTTCCGGTCCCGCGGTTTTGGAAAAAATCGGGTAAAACGTTTTGGATTGCCCCAGTTGGCTGGGAAAACCGGTGTCAGCGCCGGTTCCCCAGCGCAGGAATGGCAGATGGGAAGGAAGTGCGCGGTTGGAAAGAGAAAAGATGCCGGAGGTTGCCCCGGCGGAAGGACAGGAAAGGGCGCCGGCGGCGGAAATGCCGGCGGAAGCGGTTTCCATGCCGGAAGAAGAGGCGGTATTGCCGGAAACGGGACCGGAAACCGGAGCCGCTCCGGACGGGGAAGAAGCGGTGGATGCAGAAGACGCGTTTACCCCCCACGCCCCCGCCGGCCATACCCGCCTGGTCACCGAGCAGGGGCTGACGGCGGACCAATACGCCGTTTCCAAGCCCTGGCTGGAGTCCGACCGGCTGTCGGAAGAGGAAGAGGCGGAGATCGGCGGGGTCGAGATCGAATACGACTTAAAGCGGGAAGAGGTCGCCCCCGGGCTGCGGGCGTTCCAGCGCAGGGTCTCGTTTAAAAAGCACATGATCTACACCGCGATCCTGCTGGTGGTGGCCGCCCTCTATGCCCAGGCGGTCTGGACCCGGCCGGATTACGACCTGGGCAAGGTGATGTTCGGCATCAGCGTCTTTGTCCTCTTCATGCTCTGGTTTTTGCCCTGGCGGCATATCCAGGCGACGGTCAAGGCGATCGAGTCCGACCCCGCCCGGTTTAAGCTGACCGTCACGCCGGTCGGCATCCTGCTGCCGGAGGACGGCGGGCAGTACCTCATCCGCTATTCCGCGCCGGATTTTGCGGCGGTCGAGCTGGCAAACTGCTTCACCCTCTGCGCCAGCCGGGAGAAGGTGTTTATCCTCCCCAAGCGCTGCATCCCGCCGGAAAAGATGGACGAGGTGCGGAAAATGCTGCAGGACGGGCTGCGGGAGCGGTATGCGGTGAAATGACCGCCCGCCTTATGCGCGCGGCGGAAAACGTCCGAAGGCTGCGGGCCTGCCGGGCCGAAATAAACATTCCACGCCTTAAAAAGCAAGCGTATCCCCTTTAAGGAGTATCAAAAAGAATGGATAAGGACAACGATTTTATCAACCAGGAAGGTACGATCGTCAAGGTCGCCGACATCAACCGCGAGATGCGCAAGTCCTTCATCGACTACTCGATGTCGGTCATCGTTTCCCGCGCGCTGCCGGATGTGCGGGACGGTTTAAAGCCGGTCCACCGGCGGATCATCTACACGATGCACGAGGCGGGGCTGACCCCCGACAAGCCCTTTAAAAAGTGCGCGACGACGGTCGGCGACGTGCTGGGCCATTACCACCCCCACGGCGACGCGTCGGTCTACGACGCGCTGGTCCGGCTCGCGCAGAGCTTTTCGATGCGCTACCCGCTGGTCGAGGGGCACGGCAACTTCGGCTCGATCGACGGCGACCCGCCGGCCGCCTACCGGTATACCGAGTCGCGGATGAGCAAGATCGCCCAGTATATGGTCATGGATATCAGCAAGGATACCATCGACTACGACTCCAACTTCGACGACACCCGCAAGGAGCCGCAGGTGCTGCCTTCGCGGTACCCCAACCTCCTCGTCAACGGCTCCTCCGGCATCGCGGTCGGCATGGCGACCAACATCCCGCCCCATAATTTGGGTGAGGTCTGCGACGCGATCGACGCGCTGATCGACAACCCGGATATCGACCTCGACGGGCTGATGGCCTGCATCAAAGGCCCCGACTTCCCGACCGGCGGCATCATCATGGGCCGCAGCGGCATCCGCAGCGCCTACGCCACCGGCCGCGGCAAGCTGACCGTTCGGGCCAAGGCGGAGATCGAGGAGGACGCAAAGGGCCGCAGCGCCATCGTCGTCACCGAGATCCCCTATATGGTCAACAAGACCCGGATCATCGAAGGGGTCGCCGAGCTGGTCAAGGACAAGCGGATCGACGGCATCTCCTATATCCGGGACGAGTCCGACCGGGAGGGGATGCGGATCGTCTTCGAGGTCAAGCGGGACGCCTCCCCGCAGATCGTCTTAAACCAGCTCTACCGCTACTCGCTCCTCCAGGACACCTTCGGGGTCATCATGCTGGCGCTGGTCGACGGCCAGCCGAAGGTGCTGACCCTCAAGGAGATGCTCCAGAAATATGTCGACTTCCAGGGCGAGGTCATCACCCGCAGGACCGAGTACGACCTCAAAAAGGCCGCCGACCGGGCCCATATCCTGGAAGGGCTCAAACGGGCGGTCGATATCGTCGACGAGATCATCGCCACCATCCGCGCCTGTAAGGGCGGTATCCCCGAGGCAAAGGCCGCGATCATGGAAAGGTTCGGTTTCGACGACCCGCAGGCGAGCGCGATCGTCGCCTACCGGCTGGGCCAGCTGGCCGGGCTGGAGATTCTCAAGATCGAGGAAGAGCTGGGCGAGCTGGAAGCGAAGATCCATGAGTACCAGGACCTCTTAAGCGACTACTCCAAGATCATGGCGGTCTTCAAAAAAGAGCTGGGCGAGATCCGCGCGAAGTTTGCCGATCCCCGCCGCACCGAGATCCGGGCGGTCGAGGGGGATGTCGATATCGAAGACCTGATCCCCGAAGAGGACTGCGTCGTCACGCTGACCCACTTCGGCTACGCCAAGCGGCAGGCATCTTCCGCCTATAAGCTGCAGAAGCGGGGCGGCAAGGGCATCTCCGGCATGAAGCAGCGGGAAGAGGATTTTGTCGAGGAGATGTTCGTCACCTCCAGCCACGACAGGCTCCTCTTCTTCACCAACGAGGGGCGGGTCTTCAGCCTCAAGTGCTACGAGATCCCGGAAGGGAGCCGCACCGCCCGGGGCACCAATATGGTCAACCTCCTGGCGCTCGGGCCGGACGAGAAGGTGACGTCGATGATGCGGGTCTTCGACTTCGACGACGAACACTACCTGGTCATGGTCACGAAAAACGGCCTGATCAAGCGCACCGCCCTGTCCGCCTATAAGAATATCCGCAAGTCGGGCCTCATCGCCCTCGGGCTGAACGAGGGGGACGAGCTGGCCTGGGTGCGGCTGACCGACGGGTCGGACGAGCTGGTCATCGCGACCAGAAACGGCATGGCCATCCGCTTCCCCGAGTCGGACGTGCGGCCGATGAGCCGGACGGCGATGGGGGTCAAGGCGATCAGCCTAAAACCCGGCGACGAGGTGGTCGGGATGGTCGCGGCCAGGGAGGACGCCTGCATCATGACCGTCACCGACAAGGGCCAGGGACGGCGGACGCCTGTTTCCGACTACCCGGTACAGGGCCGGAACGGCCTGGGCAAGATCAACTACCGCACCGGCGACGCCAAGGGCTATGTCTGCGGCATCAAGGTGGTGCGGGAGGACGAGGATTTGATCCTCATCTCCAACGACGGGATCATCATCCGGATCGCGGTCGCCGACGTCAACGTCATGTCCCGGTACGCCGGCGGCGTCAGGGTCATGCGGCTGGCGGACGGGGATAAGGTGGTCGCCTTCGCCGCCGTCGAGCATGAAGAGGACGCCGACGAGGAAACCGGCACGGTAGAAGAGGTGCCGGAGGACGCGGAGGTTTCGGAAGAGGAAGAAGCGGACGCGGCGGAAAACACCGAAACGGAGTAAAGCGCGTCTTTGGGCGGCTAAAGCGCGGCGGCTGCTGGGTTTTGTCCCATGAGGACGGCTGCTGTCTCCAAAACAAAGAGCGCGCGCGGCGCCATTTCATAAAAAATAAAGGGCCGGGGCCGTATAAAAGCCCAGCCCTTTGTTATTTCCCGCCCTTTTCCCGCATATCCTTCCCTCAGAGCGGTTTGCGGACGGCAAACCCGCCGGAAAGGGGAGGGGCATATGGGCAACCGGGCAAAGGAAGACGGGGCTTGCAAAGGGACGAGACGGCGGTGGGGCAGACTCCATTTTTCCCGACGGGCACAGCGGGCGGCGACGGTGCTGACCGGGCTGACGCTGACGGTCGGCTGCTGCCTCCTGGCCGAGCGGTACGCGGTGGGCGGGCCGGAGGCGGTCTGGACCGGCGCGGAACCGGCGGAGGGGATGGCGGTGCTGATCCTCGATTACCATCAGGTGCTGCCGACCGAGGAAGACCTGCAGAAGGCGCGGGAAGCGGGGGAGACGGGCATTTTGCTCGCCGACTTTAAAGAGGACCTCTCCTGGCTTACCGAAATGGGGGCAAACTTTGTCCTCCCTTCCGACTTGAAACAGGCCGCCCAGGGGCTTTACGACCTGCCGGAGAAGGCGGTGCTGCTTTCCTTTGACGGCGGGTACGAGAGTTTTTACACCGTCGTCTGGCCGCAGCTGCGGGAACAGGACGCCAAAGGGGCGGTCGGGGTGAGCGGGGCGGCGTGCGACTACTATTCCGGAAGCGTCGGGAAGGAGATCGCCACCTCCCGCCTCAGCTGGAACCAGCTCATCCAGATCGACCGGTCGGACGCGGCCGAGGTGGCCAGCATGGGCTACAGCCTGTCGGGGCAGGTGGAGGATTGGAAAAAGCCGGCGCCGCAGGGGCAGCTGGCGGGGCTGCTCCGCTTTTTCGGATTTGGCGGCGGGGAAAGGCTGGACGGGGAAGGGGTAAGCGCCTTCCGGACGGCGCTGCCGGACGATCTCGCCGCGATGGATGAAAAGCTGCGGGAAAACCTCTATCACGAGGCGGACGCCTATATCATCCCCGCCGGGTGCGAAGGGGCGGAGACCGACCGGATCCTGCAGGAGGCCGGGACGGCAGTTTCGTTTACCGAAGGGGCGGAGATCGAGGAGCTGGATTTCCCCTGGAACCTTATTTCCGGCCGGGAAAGCCTCTATGGCCTTATCCGCGTCAGCCGGGGGGAGGGGCGGAAGCTGTCGGAGGTCTTGGAGGGCGTGTTATGAATTGTTAAGTAAATAATACAACTTTTCGGAAGGCACGAACCTCAGCCTCCCTCCCCGAGGGAGGTGGCGCGGATGCGCCGGAAGGAGTAAAAAAACAAGCGAAAGCTGTTTTTCTTTTAAAAGTTTGACTTGTTTGGTTATTCAGCTTTGCTGAATAACCTTACTCCTTCAGTCATCTTCGATGACAGCTCCCTCGGGGAGGGAGCCTTTGACGTAG
>CALXKG010000180.1 GCA_944388825.1 uncultured Clostridia bacterium
GCAGGCCGAGGTTGGTCATCTCAGCCAGGTTTGCGCCTTTGCCGCCCAGCAGTTCACGCATGTTTGCGTTACCTTCGCTGAAAAGGTAGCAATACTTCTTGCCCATTTTTATTACCTCCAATTACAAATACACACTCCGCCCATTGGGGATTAGGCGGGCAGTAGCACGAAAAAAGGGCGCAGGAACACGCCTTTCCCATGTGTCAGTATTATTATAGCAAATTACCGGCGATTTTTCCAGTGTTCTGGGAAATTTTTTGAAAAACTTTTTGACCCGGTTCTGGTCAATTTGTCAGTTTTCGGGCGGGAGCGGGGGAAAACCGCTTTTTCCGGGGCGGGGGACCGGCCTGACGGCGGGTTTGGGGAAAATTTATCCGCCCGTCACAGCTTCTCCCCAGAAAGTTCACATTTATATTGTATGCTATAAGTATCCGGCGGGGATGAGGATAAAGCCCCCCTGCCGGCCAGGACGGCCTGCCCGGGGCGTCCGCGATGCGAGGCGGCAGCGGCCAGACAGCTGCAAAGAAACAACGGGCTGCGGGAAATTGGGAAGTCGTTTAAGGGGCGGCAGAAAATGGAATACGGAAAAAGCGCCTGGAGGGGAAGCCTCCGGGCGCTTGAGACTGTCGAAAAACAGGTTTTTCGACAGAGAACATCGGGACTGCATGCCTCCCTACGGTCGACACTTGTCCCGATCAAGGTATTTTTTCCGCCGTTCATGCCGCCGGAAAAAATGTGATTTAATTTTTGTGCGTATCGAAAAGTTGATTTTCTATTTCTACAGGACTTTATCGACAAGCTGAAGCGCCTGGAGGGGAAGCCTCCGGGCGCTTTGCTTTTATCCGTTTTTATCCGGCGGGTCAGGGTACCCAGACCCCGTCTGCGTTTACATAATACCCGCCGATGTCGGCGTTTACGGCCATTTTCCCGGTCTCGCCGAGGTAGTACCAGCCGCCGTTCCACTGAAGCCAGCAGGCCGCCTTCATGGTACCCGAACCGCCGAAATAGTACCAGCCGTCTTCCGCTTCATACCACCAATCGGAGGCCATCCCGCCCCAATCGTGGAAGTAGTAGGTGGATTTGCCGATGATGGCAAGGCCGTCGTTATACATGATGCCGGTATCGGGGTCTAAATAGTACCAGGCGTTGCCGATTTGCAGCCAGCCGGTGACCATCCTGCCGTCTTCGGCGAAATACCGCCAGCCGCCGTCAAATTCGACCCAGCCGGTCTGCATCCAGCCGCTCTGGTCGAAATAGTAGGTGGCGTTTTCATATTCGGTGAGGCCCTTCACACGCTTGCCGCCCTGATAGAGCATCGTGCCCATTGAATATTTGTGGAGGCCGTCGGAGATCGGCTCGGAGGGGATGAAGGTTTCTTCTTCCGCTTCCTCGGGTCCTTCAGGCTCGTCCGGGGTGGGTTCGGGTTCCGGTTCGGGCTGGGGATAAATGACCGCGTTGCCGGAAATATTTTCTTCGCCGGTAATGGCGCCGTAACAGATAATCCGGCCGTTGTTCTGAATTTTACCGATGACGGTCATCGTCACGCCCGCCGGGATGACGAGGGTCTGGTTTTCGCCGATGGCGAGGTTTTTCCCTTCCGGGATCTCAAAGTCGGCGGTGGGCTGTACGGTTTCGCCGCAGAAAAGGCCGTTTTCGTCGTTGTTCAGGAAGAAGATGCCGCACCAGCCGGTCTTATCCTCCATGCCGACAATGGCCTGCCCGGAACTAGCACCAGATGCCGCGTAAATGACCGCGTTGCCGTCCGTTCCAGTTGAGAAGGAAGCGCCCTTGCTACTGTCAGCGTTACCAATCCCGTCTCCAAATACGCCGCCAGACGCAGAAACAGTTCCGCCGGAAATAAGGATGAGACCGCAGGAGCCATAGTCTCCGTTGCCGATACCAGATCCATAGAAGTCTTCACAGATTGCAGTGACTATTCCGCCGTTGATGGTGATAAAGCCGCAATCACCATTAAAACTGCTGCCGATGCCGGCTCCCCATTTTTTACTGGCCGCAGAGACTGTTCCGCCGTTGACGGTAATATTTCCGCAGGCGCCATATTGGTTGCTTCCAATCCCGGCGTCAAATTCGCCGCCTGCCGTCGCAATGAGTGCGCCCGTGCCCGCTTGCTGCCCATAAATTGTAATATCGGTATCTGCATTCGACAGCCCAATCCCGCCGTTGACGGTCAGATGACACCCGTCCGCCAGAATCAGGTGGACGTCTCCGGTGACGGCGACGCGTGTTTCGATCGTAACCTCGCCGCTTACCACATACCAGCCCTCCGTCCACGCGGTGTCCGCCGGGGTGATCTCCGCCGCGCCGGATACCGTCTGCATCGCGCCGTCCGCATCCAGATAGGAAACGTTATCCGCCGCGCTTACCGTCTGCGCCCAACCCCACCGGGGGGGGGTAACGCTATTTTGCGCCAGCGGCAAAAAGGCCGTCAGCCCGGCGCAAAGAAGCGCCGCCGCCATCTTTTTCTTCATCGTACCGTCCTCCAGCAAAAATATTCCGGGATTTTTCCCCATTCCCCAGTATACCAGCCGGGCGGGGTTTTGGCAAGCCCTTTTCGCCAAAATCCCGCCCAAACCGCGATTTTTACAGCTTCAGCGCCGCCTTTTCCGCTTCCAGCGCCGCCTTGAACCCTTTCATATACCGTTCAAACCCTTCGGCGTCCCGGGGGTCGGGCTCGACGCGGCTCCCGGCCGTCCCGGCGAAGACCCGGTCCTGGAGGAACTGTTCCAGGCTCTCGCCCGGCGCCTTCCAGGCGCGGTAGCCGGCCAGCAGCGCCATCCCCCACGGCCCGCCTTCGCCCGCCGTCTCCATGACCGTGACGGGGGTATGGAGGGCGGCGGCGAGCAGCTTCTGCCCAGGCCCCTTCGCCTTGAAGAAGCCGCCGTGGCCGGAGAGGGCGTCGATCCTGACCGATTCCCCGGCGAGGATATCCATCCCGGCTTTGAGGGTCGCGACCGCCGCGGACAGCTGGGCGCGGGCGAAATTCTGGAAGGTGAAGGCCGCGTCCGGCCGCCGGACAAACAGCGGCCGCCCTTCGGGAAGCCCGGTCACCGGCTCGCCCGAGAAGTAGCCGACGTTTACATTCCCGCCGCAGTCGGGCGCGCCCTCCATCGCGCCGTAAAAGAGCGCGTCCAGCACCTGCGGCAGCGTGCAGGCAAAGCCCATCGCCTGGGCGAACCCCTGCAGCATCCCCGCCCAGGCG
>CALXKG010000181.1 GCA_944388825.1 uncultured Clostridia bacterium
ATTATTCAGCAAAGCTGAATAATCAAACAGGCAAAACCTTTTTTGCAAAAAACAGCTTTCGCTTGTTTTTCCCACTCCTTCCGGCGCATCCGCGCCAGCTCCCTCGGAGAGGGAGCCTTTTAGGCGGCGCTTTTCCTCAAGTAGTTTAATTAAAAATGAGAAGGGGAGAAAGATATGATCCAGACGAAGATCGAGACCCATGACGATTTGATAACGGCGCTTACGATGAGCGGCAAGCCCCACGATATGGAAAAGATCGAACGGGCCTATCAGCTGGCCGACGCGGCCCATAAGGGGCAGCGCCGGCGGTCGGGCGACCCGTATATCTCCCACCCCATTTCGGTGGCGATCATCCTGGCCGGGATGGGGATGGACAGCGACTGCATCTGCGCGGCGCTGATGCACGACGTCGTCGAGGACACCGACATCCCGATCGACCAGATCCGGAAGTCGTTCGGGCCGGACGTCGCGGTCATGGTCAGCGGGGTCACCAAGCTGACCAATATGCCCCTCTCGACCAAGGAGGAGCAGCAGGCGGAGAATATCCGCAAGATGCTGCTGGCGATGAACGAGGATATCCGGGTCATCCTCATCAAGCTGGCCGACCGGCTGCACAATATGCGGACGATGCAGTTCCAGTCCCCCGACAAGCAGCGGCAGAAGTCCCATGAGACGATGGAGATCTACGCCCCCATCGCCCACCGGCTCGGCATCCGCAGCATCAAGGACGAGCTGGAAGACCTGGCCCTGCGCTACCTCGACCCGGTGGCCTATAAGGAGATCGAGGAAAAGCTGGAGATGGACAAGCCGGCCCGGGAGGCCTTTATCGTCGGGGTACAGCAGAAGATCCGGGAGCGGTTTGCCGAATTTAACTTAAACCCCCATATCGAGGGGCGGGTCAAGTCGGTCTACGGCATCTACCGCAAGATGTATGTCAAGGGCAAACAGTTTGAAGAGATCTACGACATCTACGCGGTGCGGGTGATCGTCGACACGACGACCGAATGCTACAACGCCCTGGGGATCATCCACGATATGTTCACCCCCATCCCCAACCGGTTCAAGGACTATATCTCCACCCCCAAGCCCAACCAGTACCAGTCGCTGCACACCTCCGTCCTCGACCACGGGACGCCGTTTGAGGTGCAGATCCGCACCTGGGAGATGCACTATACCGCCGAGTACGGCATCGCCGCCCACTGGAAGTACAAGGCCGGCGTCAGCGGCAAGGACCAGAAGGGCGACCAGCAGCTGGAATGGGTCCGCAAGATCATCGAGAGCCAGCAGGAGGCGGAGGGCGAGGACCTGATGCGCAACATCCGCACCGACCTTTCGGCCGACGACGTCTTTGTCTTTACCCCCAAGGGGGACGTCAAGACGCTGCCCGCCGGTTCGACGATCGTCGACTTTGCCTACGCCATCCACACCGCCGTCGGCAACAAGATGACCGGCGCGAAGGTGGACGGGCGGATCGTGCCGATCGCCTACGAGCTGAAAACCGGCGAGATCGTCGAGATTTTGACCGCCAAAAACGGCGGCGGCCCGAAGCGGGGCTGGCTGGAGATCGCCAAGACTTCCGAGGCCCGCAATAAAATAAGGGGCTGGTTCAAGCGGGAGAAGCGGGAGGAGAATATCGCCGCCGGCAAGGCGGAGGTGGAGGCCGAGTTCAAGCGCAACCAGATCCGCTTTGACTCGGAAGACGAGTATAAGGCCTTTATGGACGGGCTGGTCAGGCGCCAGCACAAGGAGACGCTGGACGACTTTTACGCCTCCATCGGCTACGGCGGGACGGTGCTCTCCCACCTGATGCCGCGGATCAAGGACGAGTACGCCAAAAAGACCAGCGACTTCGCCGTGCGGGAGATCGAGAAGCTGAAAACCGTCTCCACCGGCAAAAAGACCCAGAGCGCCGTCGTCGTCGAGGGGATCGACAACTGCCTGGTCAAGTTCGCCAAATGCTGCAACCCGCTGCCGGGGGACGACATCGTCGGGTTCATCACCCGCGGGTACGGGGTGTCGGTCCACAAGCGGGACTGCGTCAACGCCCAGGCTTCCCTGCGGGACGTCGCCCAGCGGGAGCGGTGGATCAAGGTGCGGTGGGCGGAGGATACGCCGGTCGATTTCCGCTCGACTTTGCAGATCCTCGCGACCGACCGGGACGGGCTCGCGATGGATGTGACGCTGACCGTCGCCAACCTCCATGTCCCGCTGCATGAGATCGTCGCCCGCGGCCTGAAAAACGGCAACGCCGAGGTGCTGATCACCGTCTCGACCCAGGGGCGGGAACATCTGGCGACGATCATGCAGCGGCTCTCGAAGATCCGGGGGGTTATCTCGGTGGAGAGGAGCGGGAAGTGAGAAATAAAATGAAAACGGATGGTATCGCTGTGCGATGATGGAAAGCAGTATTTTTCTGGTGCGCGTGGGAAGGCTCCCTCAGGGAGGGCCGCAAAGCGGAGTGAAGGAGTGGGGTTAGCCAGCGAAGCTGGATAACCAAATAAGGAAAACTTTTTTGGGAAAAACAGCTTTCGCTTGTTTTTCCCACTCCTTCCGGCACTTCGTGCCACCTCCCTCGGAGAGGGAGGCTGGGCAGGTTGTACCTTTTACCTGACTGTGAGGGTAAGCTGGCACTGCGTGTGTGTTACAATTCGTAAGTTGAAGCATTTTTCAAATAAGGAGACGCCAAAATGTCGCTTCCGTATGAAGGTGGTCTGGTTTCCCGTGCAAAGAATTTGCGGAAAAATGCAACCAGGCAGGAAAAACATTTGTGGTATGATTTTTTGCGGAATTATCCGGTCCGCTTTCAGAGGCAAAAGCCGATCGAGAGGTTTGTTGTAGATTTTTACTGTCACACTGCGAAATTGGTTGTGGAAGTTGACGGCTTGCAGCATATCACCGAGCAGGGAACTGCATATGACAGGGAAAGAAGCGATTGTTTACGGAAATATGGGTTAAAAATCATTCGTTTTTCCAACCAAGAGGTGGAAAGAAATTTTTCTGGTGTTTGTGAAGCAATTCATCATGAGATACAGCAAAGAATTCAGAATTCTTAAG
>CALXKG010000182.1 GCA_944388825.1 uncultured Clostridia bacterium
GTTACCAGTCGCCGTCAGCTTGCCCATATTTTCACCCGCCGACTGGGCGGTAATGGTGAGGGAAGCGGTTTCCGGAACTTGAATCCCGCCGTTTACCGTCAGGCTGCACCCGTCCGCCAGAATCAGGTGGACGTCGCCGGTGACAGAAACGCGCCGGTCAATCGAAACTTCGCCGGTCACAACGTACCAGCCTTCCGTCCATTCGGCGGTGTCCGCCGTCACATCCGCGGCGTGACCGATCGTTTTCAGAACGCCGCCGGCCTCCAGATAGGGGACGCTGTCCGCTGCGTTTACCCTGTATACCGTACCCCCCCCGGAAGGGTAGCGGTTACGCCGGACACCGGCGCAGCTGCCAGCAGCCCGGCGCAGAAAAACGCCGCAGCAACTTTCAGTTTCATCTGTTTATCCTCCGTTTTTCCAAAAATCAGGGGAATTTTTTCCCTGAACCCCAGTATACCAGCCGGGGCGGCGAAAAGCAAGCGTTTTCCGCCTCTCCCGGGAAATTTTTTCCAATCCCTACCTGTCCGGTCGTATTTATGAATCTTCTGTGAACTTTACAATATCCTATTGACAGCTAATATTATACGTCGTATAATATAGACACAGGAAAGATATTACATACACAAGCAGAAAGAAGGGAGCGCATGGCTTTTACAATCGGTTCCACCCTGCTGGACGCCTGTGTGCTGGCGGTGCTGGCGCGGGAGGACGCCTACGGCTACCGGCTGACCCAGCAGATCCGGCAGGTGGTGGAGATCTCCGAGTCCACCCTCTACCCGGTGCTGCGGCGGCTGCAAAAGGACGGCGCGGTCCGCTCCTACGACCAGCCGTATATGGGGCGCAACCGCCGCTACTACCAGCTCACCGACAAGGGGTACCAGATGTACGGGGCATACCTGCGGGAGTGGAAGGACTTCCGCAGCCAGGTCGACCGGCTGATGACGCCGGGCGGCAATTTATTGGAAGAAAGGACGGAAACGACCGATGACCAGAAATGAATTTATCGCGGAGCTGAGAGGACGCCTCGCCGTCCTGCCGCCGGAGGAACGGGAAAACGCCCTCCAGTACTATGAAGAGTATTTCGACGACGCCGGCCCGGAAAACGAGCAGGCGGTCATCCAGGAGCTTGGCTCCCCCGAGAATGTCGCCAACCGGATCCTGTCGGGCGAAGGGAATCTCGCCGGCAGCTACGCCTGGCGCACCCCCACCCGCGGCGCTGCGGCAAAGCAGGCGGATACGATGGGGCTGAAAATCGCGGTCGTCATCCTCGCGGTGCTCTCCTCCCCCATCTGGCTGACGCTGCTGCTCGTTTTTGCGGCGCTCCTCTTCTCGGCGGTCATCCTCGCGGCGGCGGCGCTGCTGGCCGTCTTCGCGCTGGCGGTCGCGGCGGCGGTGGTCTTTGTCGCCTGCCTTGCGGTCGGCGTCCGGATGGTGTTCACCGACCCGGTAAACGGCGGGTTTGTCCTGTCGATCGGGCTGATGGGGCTGGGCGGGGCGCTCATCCTCTTCCCGCTTCTCGGCCTTATCTGGAAAAAGGCCGCGCCCTGCCTCAAAAAGTGGGCGGGAAAGGCCGCCGGGGTGTTTACCGCTACCTGTAAAAAAGCCTGGGATGGGCTTCAAAAGTTCGTATCCAACCTGACCCAAAAATGATGAAAGGATGGCTAAACGATGAAAAAGGCTATTATCTGCATGATCGTCGGGGGCGTCGCCGCGATCGCCGGCGCGGGTCTCTTCGCCACCACCCTTGCCCACGGGGCTACGGGGTATGAATCCCGCTTCTTCACCGCCGCCGTCGACCGAGAGGACGGCGAGCTGGAAATCGGCTTCTGGAACGACGACGCGCCGGACTGGCCGGGCGTTTCTACCGCGCCTTCGGTCAGCATCGAGTCTTCGGCAGCTGCCTCCTCCGCGCCGCAGCCGGACGATACCGCAGACCTCTCCCGGCCGGAAGACCCGGCCGTCCTGACCGCCGCCGACCTTTCGGCGCTGATCATCGACATCGGCGCGGCGGAGGTGGAAGTGCGGTATGGGAAGTCGTTCGACGTCCGTTCGGCCGGGGTCGACGACCTCACCTGGAACTATGTGCAGGACGAAAAGCTGGTCCGGGTCGAGTCGGCCGAAAAGCTGGACTGGCTCGACGACGACCGGCGGAAGGTGTATATCACCCTGCCGCAGGACACCGTCCTCGATACCATCGGCGCCAACGTCAACGTGGGCGACCTGGAGATCAAACAGGCCAAAGCGGGCGAGATCGTCGCCACGGTCAATATGGGCGACCTGGATGTCGAGGGGTTTGAGGCGGATACGCTGCTGCTCGAGGCCGGGATGGGGGACGTCTCGGCCGAGAACGGGACGGCGGGCGACCTGACCATCACCGTCGGCACCGGCGACGGGGACGTGGAAAACGTTTCGGCCGGCAGCCTGACGGCCGATATCGGGATGGGCAGCTTTGAGGCGGAAGCGCCGCTGCAAAACTTCGACGTCCGGATCGACAGCGGCGAGGTCGAGCTGGAGCTGAGCGGGGACGCCGCCGACTACTATGTCCAGCTGGAAAACGCCCTGGGCACCATCCGCACGCCGGACGGCGAGACGGTCAACGGCCGGACTACCTACGGCGCCGAGGGCGCGCCCTATCTGGGGAGCGTCTACAACGGGATGGGCAAGGTCGAGCTGAAGTTCCGCAACCGATAAACGCCAGTCTTCTCTTCCAATAAATTGCGCCCGGGGCGGTAAAAGGCCCCGGGCGCGTTTTTCATCCGTTGACGCAAAACGGAAAATGTGTTATACTGAAAACAGGGAAAATGGGTTTCTTTGTTTTGGGTATATCTGAAAGGTGGGATAGTATGGAACGGAGAACCATCCGCATATCCGATAAACGGCAGATGACCATCCCGCAGAAGTTCTTTGAGAGGCTGGGATTTTCCCGTGAAGCGGAATGTATCCTGAAAAATGACGAGCTGGTCATCCGCCCGGTCCGGGAACGGTCGGACGGCGCGTTCGACGAACAGATCCTGGCCGATTTGATCGAACAGGGTTATGGCGGCGCGGAACTGCTGGCAGCTTTTAAAGCGGAAAGGCGGAAGGTGCGCCCGGCGGTCGAGTCGATGTTGGCCGAGGCCGAGGCCGCCGCCCGCGGCGAGGCGCAGTCCTTTGGGATGGAAGAGGTTTTCGGCGGGGAGGACGAGTCATGAACGACGTCCGCTTCCTTCCGCCCGCCCAGAAGTTTTTGAAAAAGCTGAAAGACAAAAAGCTGAAGGCCCTCTACCGGGAGGCGATTGAAGCCATCCGGGAAGACCCTTTTATCGGGGACGCCAAGACCGGCGACCTTGCGGGCGTTTATGGCTATGATATCTATTACAATAAGACCAATTACGAGCTGGCGTACACCATCGAGGTGGTGGACGGTACGGTGATCGTCGTCATTATGGCCGGTACCCGCGAAAACTTTTACGATGAACTGAAACGGTATATGAAATGAAAAACCTCCCCCCGGGAGCAACTCCCGGGGAGAGGTTTTGTTTTGCCCGATTACAGGTTTTCCTTCAGCCAGTTGACGTCGTTCTGGAGGCAGGTGAGGCGGTCGAGGCCGCCGTATTCCGCTTCCCGTTCGACGACGAACAGGTCGATGCCGATCTCATGGCAGGTGGCGAAGATCTTCTTCCAGTCAATGATGCCCTGGCCGGTGCCGCAGTTCCAGCTGGCCCGTTCGGCGAAGGCCTTGCGCATCTCTTCGGTGATGATCGGCTTGCCGTTTTCGTCCAGCTTGAAGGGGCTGGGGTCTTTGGGGGAACGGG
>CALXKG010000183.1 GCA_944388825.1 uncultured Clostridia bacterium
TTTTTTCGCCATCCGGCAGAAAGGAACTGGATATGATCGATCTTGCCAAAACCCTCCGCGAAAACAGCTACCCCGGCCGCGGCATCGTCCTCGGCCGCAGCGAGGACGGCCGCCATGCCGTCGTCGGCTACTTTATCATGGGCCGCAGTGAAAACAGCCGCAACCGCGTCTTCCTGGAAGAGCCGGACGGCATCCGCACCGAGGCCTTCGACCCGTCCAAAATGGTCGACCCCAGCCTGATCATCTACCACCCGGTCCGCAAGGTGGGGGACACCCTCGTCGTCACCAACGGCGACCAGACCGATACCATCGCCGAATATTTAAAGGCCGGCAAGACCTTTGAAGAGGCGCTGCGCACCCGCACCTTCGAGCCGGACGGCCCCAACTGGACCCCCCGCATCAGCGGCATCGTCGGGAAAAACGGCGACTACCGCCTCTCGATCCTGAAGAGCGCGGACGGCGACGAGACTTCCGCCCGCCGCTATTTCTTCGAGTACTATGACCCCAAGCCCGGCACCGTCCACTTTATCCACACCTATGCCTGCGACGGCAACCCGATCCCTTCCTTCTCGGGCGAACCCGAAGAGGCGAAGATCACCGGCTGCATCAACTGCTTCACCAAGCTCCTGTGGGACAACCTGAATCCCGACAACAAGGTCTCCCTCTACACCGCCTTCATCGACCTTACGACCGGCGAAATGGACACCCGGATTATCAACAAGAACCAGTGACCCTTTTTCCCGGCCTGATGGCCGGAAAAAGAGGGGAAAGGGTGTATTGCCGCGCTGCGCGCGGCAATACACCGGCTGTCCGACCTTGAAACGGGCGAGATGGACATTTGGATTGTCAACAAGAATCAGTGATGGGATAGACATTTTTCATTATATTCCCAACATTCAAAAGAAAGGAAACCGGATATGAACGAACTCGCGTTAAAATACGGCTGCAACCCCAACCAGAAACCCTCCCGCATCTACATGGAAGACGGCCGCGACCTGCCGGTCACCGTCTTAAACGGCAAGCCGGGCTACATCAATTTTCTGGACGCTTTAAACTCCTGGCAGCTGGTCAAAGAGCTGAAGGAAAACACCGGCCTCCCGGCCGCCGCCTCCTTCAAGCACGTCTCCCCGGCGGGGGCCGCCCTCGCGATCCCGATGAGCGAGACGCTGAAAAAGATCTACTTCGTCGACGATATGGGCGAGCTTTCCCCGATCGCGACCGCCTACGCCCGCGCCCGCGGGGCCGACCGGATGTCCTCCTACGGCGACTGGATCGCCCTGTCGGATATCTGCGACGCTTCCTGCGCCAAGCTCATCCACCGCGAGGTCTCCGACGGCATTATCGCCCCCGGCTATACCGACGAGGCGCTGGAGATCCTGAGATCCAAGAAAAAAGGAAACTACAACGTCGTCCAGATCGACCCCGGCTACCGCCCCGACCCGATCGAGCGCAAGCAGGTGTACGGCGTCACCTTCGAGCAGGGCCGCAACGAGTTCAAGATCGACGCGGACCTCTTAAACAACGTCGTCACCGACAACAAAAACCTCCCCGACGAGGCGAAACGGGATCTGATCGTCGCCCTGATCACCCTCAAATACACCCAGTCCAACTCGGTCTGCTACGTCAAGGACGGCCAGGCGATCGGCGTCGGCGCCGGACAGCAGTCCCGCGTCCACTGCACCCGCCTCGCCGGCAACAAGGCGGACAACTGGTACCTCCGCCAGAACCCGAAGGTGCTGGCCCTCCCGTTTAAGAAGGGCATCCGCCGCGCCGACCGGGACAACACGATCGACGTCTATATCTCCGACGACTATATGGACGTGCTGGCCGACGGCGTCTGGGAGAACTTCTTCGAGGTGAAGCCGGAACCCCTCACCCGGGAGGAAAAACGCGCCTGGCTGGATACGATGGAGGGCGTTGCCCTCGGTTCCGATGCCTTCTTCCCGTTTGGCGACAACATCGAGCGGGCCCATAAGTCGGGTGTCCAGTATATCGCCCAGCCGGGCGGCTCCATCCGCGACGACAACGTCATCGAGACCTGCAACCGCTACGGCATCGCGATGGCCTTCACCGGTATGCGGCTGTTCCATCATTGATTTCGATAGATTGGATAATAGAAAGGCAGAAAAGAATATGAAAGTATTGGTAATCGGTTCCGGCGGGCGGGAGCACGCCATCGTCTTAAAGCTCCTCGAGTCCCCCCGGGTGGAGGAGCTGTGGTGCGCCCCCGGCAACGGCGGCATCTCGGCCGTCGCCCACACCGCCCCGGTGGGCGTCATGGACAAGGAGGGGATGGTCGCCTTTGCGAAGGAAAAGGGGATCGGCTTCGCGGTCGTCGCCCCGGACGACCCCCTCGCCGCCGGGATGGCGGACGCCTTTGAAGAGGCCGGCATCCCTGCCTTCGGCCCCAGCGCCAAAGCGGCGGTCATCGAGGCCAGCAAGGTCTTCTCCAAAAACCTGATGAAGAAGTACGGCATCCCGACCGCCCGGTACGAGACCTTCACCGACGA
>CALXKG010000184.1 GCA_944388825.1 uncultured Clostridia bacterium
CCTGGTAGCTGGTGTCGTACTCTTTGGAGCCGTTCCATTCGGTGTAGTAGAGGGGCAGGTCGCCGGCCTCTTCCTTGGCCTTTTTGGTCATCTGGAAGAGGATATCCCGGGGGTTTTTATTCTCCCGTTGGAAGAAGCCCTTCATCCGTTCCTCCAATTCCTCTTTGGACAGCGTCTTCAGCTCGTCCATCGAAGGCATTGCCGACTGGTCGTCGGTCCCCTCGTTCATGCCGAAGGTGGAGAGGGGGTCGTCGCTGGGGTAGTGGTGGGTGGAGATGAAGTCCAGCGGGACGTCGTGTTCGGCGCAGAAGGCGCGGAAAGGCGGGATCCAGGCGTTGACCGAAGTGGCCGGGCCGCAGACCCGGAAGCAGGGGTCGACCGATTTCAGCGCCCGGGCGGTCGTCTCGTACAGCTTGAAATAATCGTCGCGGGTGCCTGAGAAGAAGAACTTGAGGTTCGGTTCGTTCCAGACCTCGAAGAACCACTGGGAGACTTCCTCTTTGCCGTAGCGGGAAAGCAGGTGCTCCGCAAACTGTTTGATAAAGTCCGCCCACTGGCCATAATCCTTGGGCGGGGTGTTGTTGGCCTTATAGTGGAAGAGGGTCGTTTTCCCGCTGGCGAACGCCTCCGGCATAAAGCCCAGCTCGACGAAAGGCTTCATGCCGGTTTCCAGCAGGAAGTCGAAGATGCAGTCGATGTTGTAAAAGGAGATCTGTAATTCTCCCCAGGGCATCATCGGCTGGATGACAACGCTCATGTCGTCGTCAAACAGGCCGTGGAACCGCAGGTATCGGAAACCGCAGTCCCGGTGGGCGGCGCGGATGTGTTCCCGGACGTCCTCCCGCAGGATGGTCGCGGCGTGACAGCTGCCGACGCAAAGTTCCCAGTAATGGGGATAAGGGCGGGCAGGGGCGTTTAAATCGACTTTTAAAGATACGCTCATGGCTTTTCAGGCTCCTTTGCTCATTTTTGCCGGATACGGCCTTTTTTTCATTGTAGCCTTTTCCCCACAAAATAGCAAGCAGGATTCCGGGAATTTTTGTAACGAAAGCTGGAACTTTCTCAGTAAAGCGGATAAACGACCCCTTCAAACTCAACCGAATCGATCCGGTCATAATCGGGGAAGACGGCGTACTCCCCCTCCGCGCCGCCGCAGACGGTCAGGGTAGAAAGCGTGCAGAGGGCGTATTCCCCCGCTACCGTCGGAAATTCCGCCGGGACAAAACCGTCCCCAACCGGCTGGACGATCGCCCGGAACCGGTCGTCCGTCCAGTCCAGCGTATAAGCCGCCTCGCCGTCCGCGTACAGGATAACCGGCCGCATCGTCCCGACGTCCAGGCCGTCAGGGGCGTGCGCCGGTTCGCCCACCACCGCAAAGGTGATGTTCAGCGACAGGGGCGAAAGCTGGACGGCGACCGGGGAAAGGCAGTCGGCGGTGTTGCAGACAGGCGGAAGGCCGGCCGACCGGACGCCCACCATATAATCCGCCAGCGGGATATCCAGGTCAAAGGCAAAGGGCAGGTCGGAATGGTTCAGCAGCCGGGTATACGGGAGGGAGGCGGTAAACCGCCAATACTGGCGGACGGTGCTGCCCAGCACTTCGCTGCTGCTGCTGGAGCCGTAACCGCCCTGGGCGGGACCGGGTACAGACGCGCCGTCGGGGTTTGTAAACCGGATCTGCCCGCTTTCGGCGGAGGGGGATGCGGGACAGTCAAGCGATAGATAGGTGACATAGCCGTCGGTCGCAACCGACGAGACCCCGACCGACATCCCGTCTTTTTCGACCATCTCCCCGCCCGCCGTCAGGACCGGACCGGTGTGTTCCGGCTGGAGGGCGGCAGACGCGGGCGTGGCGTTGTAGACGGTCGTCCCGTCGATGCTCTCGGGCGGAAGGGTGTACCAGTAGGCCCGCAGTTCGCCGACCGTCTGCGCCTCGAAGGGCGGGCGCAGGCGGTCCATCATCCGCTGCACCTCTTCCATGCCGCCGGAGGTCATTTCGGTCAGCGGCATATCGTCCGGATAGGACCAGAATTCGCCGACCGGGCTGGCCGGGCTTTCCGGGTCGCCGCCGGAAGACGCATCCGAAGGTTCAGACGGTTCAGCGGATGCCGCAGGCGCAGAAGGGACAGACGGCTCCGGCTGGGCGGCTGACTCGGCAGACGGTTCGGCGGACGGTTCGGAAGAAGGGACGGACACAGCCTCGCCGCAGGCGGCCAGCAGGGAAGCGGCCAACAGGGCGGCCAGCAGAAAAGATATATATTTTTTCATCGTCCATACCTCCTTACTGCATCGGATAGACGACGCCTTCAAATTCAATCGCGTCGATCCGGGCATATTCGGGGAAGATTTCCGCATGGTCTTCCGAATAGACGATACAGGCCGAGACCTGCCGCCAGTCGTACATACCCGCCACCGTCGCCGTCTCTTCCCGCACCGGGACATAGGTCATGCCGGCAGCGTACAGGTTGCAGTTCCATCCCGCCCCATCGCCCGGGATGGTATAGACCACCTCGTCCCCGTCCAGCAGTTTGATCGGGGCCAGGTCCTGCACCTTCTCCGGCGGTTCGACGCCGATCACCGCAAAGTCAACGACAAAAGAGAGGGGCGAAAGCTGGGCGGCGACCGGAGCGACCCCCTCCCGCGTGTTGTCCACCCGGGGGAAGACAGCCGTCCGCCTGTCCACCATACAGTCCTCCAGCCGCAGGTCGATGGCAAAGGAAAACGGGATGGTAAAACGCTGCGCCAACTGGACATAGGGAAAAGCGGCGCAATAGATAAACGTGCGGGTATTCTCATCGGTCAGCGCATCAAACGAGCCGCTGCCCGGCAGGGAAGCGGGGCCGGGGGAACGGTCGTCCCACATGGAGTCGTACATGAAATGGCCTTCAAAAGGCGCGGAAAAGGTAAATTCACAGATAGTGGCATACCCATCCGATTTCAGCGACGAGACCGACACCGACAGGCCGGTTTCCGGGTCTTCCAGCGTCTCGCCGGGGGCGGTGATGACCGGGCGGTCATGGACGATCTCGATCACCTTTTCCTCCGGCGTCATGGTCAGGTTCCGTTTCAGCAGCGGGTCGTCCGGGGATAGGGACTGCCACCAGGCCTTGATCTTGCCGACCGTCTCCCCCTCTTCCGCCGTTTCCGGGCGGATGGGCGGGATGGACATCAGGTCAAAGTCCGGGTATTCTTCCATCAGCCCGATAAACGGGGTGTCGTCCGGCAGCGACCAGAATTCCCCGACCGGGGTGTCGCCCGCGGGCTCCGAATTGGGGGCGGCGGACGCTTCCGAGGATTCAGCCGGTTCGGAAGGTTCGGAAGGCGCGGCAGGCTCGGAAGAGGGAACGGACGGGGCAGGGCCGGAAGCGCTGTTGCAGGCGGTGAGGAGGGCGGCGGTCAAAAGGGCCGCAAGCAGGAAAGCAAAACGGGTTTTCATCAGACAAACCTCCTTTGGAGCCGGTTATTGCAGGGGGTAGACGACCCCTTCAAACTCGATGGCGTCGATTTCGTCGTAGTCGGGGAAGATTTCCCGGTTTTCTGCGTCGCCGCAGACGGTCAGCGTTTGCAGCGTCCGGTAATCATACGCCCCGGCGACCGTCGGGACGGCGGCGGGGATGAAGGCGCTGCCGATATTATGGACCATCGTCCGCCCGTAAGTCTCGTCCGGGCCGATGGTGTAGCGGGTTTCGGCGCCGGAAAGGAGCCGCACCGGCTGCATACCGGTCATCTCCAGCGTGATCGTCCCGTCCGGCTCAATCCCCGCCGGGGTGACGCCGACCGAGGCGAAGGTGACGGCGAGGGAAAGGGGCGAAAGCTGGGCGGAGACGGGGGCGTAGCCTTCCTTCGTGTTGTCCGCCTTCGGGAAGACGGCGTTTTTGGCCTCCATCTTATAGTCTTCCAGCATCAGGTCAATGGCAAAGGGGAACGGGGTCTCCGCGCGGTCGGCAAACTGCGGGAACGGGAGGGAGGAAAACCGGAACAGCCGGTACTGCCCGTCCGCACAGCCCCAGGAGCCGCCCGCGTACCCAGGGGGAGGGGAAGCGTTCCCCCATTCCTGCAAAAGGCTGACCTCCTCCCCGCCGGTGTAATCGAGGGTCAGGTAGGTGATATAGCCGTCGGTTTGCAGGCTGGAAAGGGTGACGGTGTGGACGCCGTCGGTGGCCGAATCCCCCACCTGTTGCAGCAGCGGGCCTTCATACGCCAGGTCGACCGTGTAGGCAGGGGCCTGGGCATAGGCGGAGGATAACCGCTCATCATCCGGGGAGAGGGACTGCCAATATTCCTTCACCTCCCCGACCGTCATCCCCTCCGGGGCTTCATCCGGGTGGAGCTGCTGCCAGGGGAGCGCTTCCAGGTGCTCCTGGAGGGCCGCCATGGCGGGGGTATCGTCCGGCAGCGACCAGAATTCTCCGACCGGGGTTTTGGCGGCAGGTTCCGTGGGGGCGGCGGATTCCGGCATAGAGTCCCCGTCCGGTTTCCCGTCCGACAGGACGACCGAGACAGGAGAACCGGTTCCGGCATCGGAGGACGCCGTTTCCGGCGGGGGCAGCTCCCCGCAGGCGGCGAGAGCCAGAGAAAGGAAAATCGCTGTAAGAATCAGGGATGACTGTTTCATATGGAGGCCTCCTTTATGTTTCTCTTCCCCTTTATCATACCGGGAACCAATACCAAATGCAAGAGGGTTTGCAAAAACTAAGGAGAAACCGACAAAATCTAATGGCGATAAGCCGGAATATGAAAACCGGCCTCTCCAAAGCGGAAAGGCCGGTTTTTCCTATCGGGCAGAAGCAGATCAGCCAAGCGCCGCCAGCTTTTTGTAGCTCTCCCTGAGGGCAGGGTACAGCTCGGTGTACAGCTGGTAGAAGGGGGCGTATTGGGCGCTGTTTTCGGGAACCGGGGGCTGGACCTTGTCGGTGCGGATGATCGCCCGGCAGGCTTCCGGGACGGAAGCGTATTCCCCTGCCCCGACCATCGCGAGAATCGCGACGCCGAGGGCCGGGCCTTCCCGGTTGGCGGCCGTCTTGACTTCGCAGCCGTAGAGGTCGGCCAGCATCTGCCGCCAGATCCTGGAGGTTCCGCCGCCGCCGCAGGCCATCATATCCGAAACCGGGACGCCCATCCCGCCGATAATGTTCTTGCAGTCGTTGAGGGAATAGGCGACCCCTTCCAGCACCGCCCGCAGCAGATCCCGCTTCTGGTGGATGGCCGACAGGCCGAAAAAGACGCCGCGGCAGTCGGGGTCGAGGTGGGGGGTCCGTTCGCCCATCAGGTAGGGGAGGTAGAGCAGACGGTTCGCGCCGATCGGGGACTGTTCCGCCTCCTTATCCATCAGGTAGTAGGGGTCAACGCCCATCTGGGCCGCCGTCTCCTTTTCCGATTCGCAGAAGTTGTCCCTGAACCACTTGAGGGACAGCCCTGCCCCCTGGGTGACGCCCATAATGTGCCACTGGCCGGGGACCGCGCAGCAGAAGGTGTGAACTCTCCCCTTCGGGTCGATCGAAACGGTGGAAGAGTGGGCGAAGACGACGCCGGAAGTGCCGATGGTGGTAAAGGCTTTGCCGTCCTCGACGACGCCGGTGCCGACTGCCGCCGCCGCGTTGTCACCCGCCCCGCCGACGACGATCGTCCCTTCTGCGAGCCCGGTCAGCGCCGCCGCTTCGGCCGTCACCCTGCCGGTCACTTCAGGGGATTCATAGACTTTTGCCAGCAGGTTTTTGTCGATCTCCAGTTTCTCCAGCACCTCGTCCGACCAGCAGCGGTTCGGGACGTCCAACAGCTGCATCCCGGAGGCGTCGGAGACCTCGGTCGCAAATTCGCCGGTCAGCTTATACCGGACGTAGTCCTTCGGCAGCAGGATCTTTGCGCATCTCGCGTAATTTTCCGGTTCGTTGTTGCGCACCCAGAGGATCTTGGACGCGGTAAAGCCGGTGAGGGCAGGATTGGCGGTGATCTCGATCAGGCGTTCCCGGCCGACCTTTTCGGTGATCTCGGCGCATTCTTTGGCGGTGCGCTGGTCGCACCAGATGATCGAACGGCGGATGACCTTGCCTTCCTTGTCCAGCATGACCAGGCCGTGCATCTGGCCGGAGATGCCGATGCCCTTTACTTCCGCGCTGTCGACGCCGCTCTTTTCCAGCACCATCCGGATGGTGCCGGCCGCCGCGTTCCACCAGTCGTCCGGGTCCTGTTCGGCATAGCCGTTCTGGGGCTGGTAAAGCGGATATTCGATCGTCGCCGAAGCGAGGGCGCTACCCGCCCGGTCAAAGAGGACTGTCTTGGTGCCGGAAGTTCCAAGGTCGATGCCAATGTAATATGCCATAATGAAAATCTCCTTTACCTTATAAGTTTTCCCTGATGCGGATGATATTGTCCATATAGCAGAACTCCTGCGCCGGGGGAATGTTGTTGACCACCGCGTCAAAGAGGATCTGCACCGCCCGGTAGCCCTGCTGGTATGGCTGCTGGCAGACGGTTGCCTGGATCAGCCCCAGGCGCACCATCTTCCGGATCTCCCGGGTATCGTCGCAGGAGATGACCGTCAGGTCGGAAAGACCCAGGTCTACAGCTGCCCGGACGCCGCCGACCGCGCCCGCCGCCGCAAAATAGAGGGTATTGATTTCCGGATGGGATTTCAGCATCTTTAATGTCTCTTCGTAGGCGATTTCCTGCTCGTCCAGGCTCTCGCAGACATCGACGACCGCCGAATCCGGAAGGGTTTTGACCATATCCGAAAAGCCTTTCATCCGGTGGTTGTGGCCCAGCATCCGGATCGACCCGGTGACGATCCCGGCCTTGACCTCCTGCGGCCGCATCAGCCGCAGCATCCCGCCGGCGGTGACGCCCGACTGGTAATAGTTACAGCCGACGTAGCAGAGCCTGCCGGTATTTTCAATATCCGAGTTAACGGTGATGACCTTGATCCCGGCAGCCACAAGGGAATTGATCTTTTCTTCAATTTCCGGCAGGTTTAACGGGCAGACGGCAATCCCCGACACACCGGCTGCCTGGAGGGCAGAAAGCTGCCGCAGCTGCTGTGCGGCGTCATACCGGCGTCCGCCGGCAATTTTCAGCGTCAGGCCGAAGTCGGAATACTCGTCTGTCGCAACCTTTGCCCCCCGCAGCAGGTCGGCGAAGAACTCATTTCCCTCGATATTGGCGGCGATGCCAAAGGAAAGATTTTTCCGTTGATAGGCCAGCGCTTTCCCCGCGCGGTTGGGGGTGTATCCCATCTCTTCGGCGATTTTCAGGATACGTTTTTCAACCTCCGGCCGGACATTGCCCCGTCCGTTGAGCGCCCGGTCGACTGTCCCGCGGGAGACGCCCGCAAGCTCAGCAATCTGTTTTACGGTAACTGGCATAACTTTCCCCCTTTTGGTTGCGTTTAACGCTCCCGCACACAGTCTGAAATGCGGGAAAGCGTTTTGTGCGCGCGCACTGTTTGATTATAGTGTAACACGGCGGGCGGCCGCCGTCAAGGGGATAACAGGATTTTTGGGAAGATAAAACAAAAATCCCTTCCCGTTTCCAGGAAGGGATTTTTTACTGTACCGGCGCCGCTCTATCTTCCCGGGCCGTCTCCAGCCAAGTATTTTCGACACTGATGAGCTTAACTTCTGTGTTCGGTATGGGAACA
>CALXKG010000185.1 GCA_944388825.1 uncultured Clostridia bacterium
TTTTAATCGGGGAGCAGTACCGCGGCAGGATCGTCACCAACCAAAAAGGCGACCATATCTGTATGGACGCCGGGGCCGGGTACGGCGAAAACCTCGCCGCCATCTGCCTCAACACCGGCTGGCAGTACTACCTTTCGACCAAAGACGACCCCGCCCTTCAGGACTGAATCCTTCCCGGGCGTCCAAAAGACCGGCTGTGGAAGGCTGGCTTTCGGGGCATTCGCCGGACGCTTGTGTATTGTTAACCAGAACAACTTAATGGATAAGCACTGCCCCAAAGGCTCCCTCCCCGAGGGAGCTGTCATCGAAGATGACTGAAGGAGTAAGGTTATTCAGCAAAGCTGAATAACCAAAAAATAAAACTTTTAAAAGGAAAAACAGCTTTCGCTTGTTTTTCCCACTCCTTCCGGCGCATCCGCGCCACCTCCCTCGAAGAGGGAGGCCGGGGTTTGCGCTTTCCGGAAAGTAGTATTGTTATCATTAACAAAACGTGCTCTTTCCATCATCCCCCGTTTTTCGGCAGCGTCGGGGCGGCGGTCACCGAGACGGGCGGCGCCGTTTCGGAAGGCGCGCTTTCTGTACCCGGCTCTTCCTGATAGACGCAGTGGGAGAGGATATAGTCCCGCCAGGTCTCGCACCCCGACCGCACCAGGTGGATGCCGTCGGAACTCAGCTCCTCCGGCAGCGGGGTCTGGAAGGCGGAGGCGACGTCCAGATAATAGACCGACTGTTCCGCCGCCATCTTCTGGAGGCGGGCGTTAAATTCGGCGATCCGGCTGTTGGTGAGGTAGGGCTTGTCTTTGGACGCCTTTTCCCCGACCGGCAGGATCGACTGGACATAGATCTGGGCGTCCGGGTGGGTCGCGCGGACCGCCTCGATGAGGGCGGCGTATTTGCTGATAAAGGCGTCCTCGTTGGTCCAGCCCAGCTCGTTGATGCCGAAGAGCAGGTAGACCTTTTGGTAGTCCGCTTTTTCCAGATACTGGAGCGCCGTCAGCTTTTCCTCCGACGCGGGGTCGTCCGGGTCGTCGAATTCCTGCAGGGTCGCCGCCGTCTCGACCGTCAGACCGACGTCGGCGCAGGCGTCCGCCGGGATGGCGGCGTAGAGGAGCAGCCCCTGGGTCTGGGAATTGCCGATGAAGATGGAATCGGCAAACCAGCTCTCGTCCCGGGGCGCGCTTTCCGGCACCGGGGATGAATAGTCATACCCGGCGGGCGGGGCGTAGGGGTCGAAGGCGGGTTCGGACGCCGGTTCCTCTTCCGGCCCCTCTTCCGATGCGTCCTCCGACAGGGCGGAAGGCGCGCGGCTTTCGGCGCTTTCCGGCGCGGAGGCTGATTCCTCCCGCGCGGCGGAGGAGGGGGGCGCGCTTTTATCCGGCTCCGACGCCTGCGCGTCCCGGGGACCGAGGGCGTAGATCAGCGCGCCGGCGCCGACGGCCAGAAGCATCAGCGCGGCCGCGGCGAAAAAGCGGGGGGAGAACCTGCGGCGGCGGGCCGCCGTGTGGGGCTGGTAGCGGTTCGGCCCGGCGATCCAGGAGGTGTCGCCGGAAGACTCCAGCGGGATGTCTTCCACATGGGTGATCGTGATCTTTTTTTCCTGCATAATACCCTTTCCTTAATGCGAAGTCTGTCCGGCCGGGGCGGGGCGGTTTTCCCTGTCTGCCGCGGCAAAATATTTTCCTTTTCCAATAGACGGAGTCTGTGGCAGGAAAGTTTTGGTTAAAAGAGATTTTTTCCGCGTCCGGCAGCTCCCGGGCGCGATATTTCCCAAAAAAACCCCTTTTCAAAACCGTTTTTTTCCTGTATAGTACTATTATATCAGCCTTTCCGGCGGGGGGCAACCTCTTTTCGGGAGATAATTTCCGACAATTTCCACGCCGGCAAAAGGCTTTATTTTGGCGGGTTTTCCGCCGCGGAAGGAGCGTTCCAAATGCCTGCAAACCATCGTCCGACCCAGCGGGATGTAAACCCGTTTCCCCACTCGGACTCCAACAAGCGGTACTATACCTGGGATTACTACCTGCGGCAGAAGTACGGCGGCAAGGTGTTCAAGGTGGGGCTGGACGCCGGGTTTTCCTGCCCGAACATCGACGGGACAAGGGGGAAGGGGGGCTGTACCTACTGCGCCTACGCCTTTCGGCGGCAGTCGCCGGAGGCGCTGCTCACCCAGTTCCGGGCGGTGCGGCAGGCGCTGCTGCGCAAATGGCCGGAGGCGGAGATGGTCATCCCCTATTTCCAGGCCAATACCAACACCTACGCCCCCCTGCCGGAACTGAAGGCCAAATATGAAACGGTGCTGGCGGAGCCGGGGGTGGTGGGGCTTTCGGTGGCGACCCGGGCCGACGCGCTGCCGGAGGAGGTCTGCGATTACCTGGCGGAGCTGAATGGGCGGACCGACCTGACGGTCGAGCTGGGGCTGCAGACCATCCACGACGCGACCGCCCGGCATATCAACCGCGGGCATACGACCGCCGAATTCTATGCAGGATACGAAAAGCTGCGGAAGCGGGGGATCCCGGTCTGCATCCACCTGATCGACGGGCTGCCGGGGGAGACGCGGGAGATGATGCTGGAAACCGTCCGGGCAGTGGCGGGGCTGCGCCCGTTTTCGGTCAAGATCCACCTGCTGCATATCCTGAAGGGCACGCCGATGGCGGCGGAATACCTTGCCGGCGGGTTTCAGACGCTGGAGATGGAAGAATACTGCGGGATCGTCGCCGACCAGCTGGAGCTGCTGCCGCCGGAGACGGTCGTCCAGCGGGTGACCGGCGACGGGCTGAAGGAGGAGCTGATCGCCCCCCTCTGGAGCCTGAAAAAGTTCACTGTCATGAACGGGATCGACAAGGAGCTTTACCGGCGGGACAGCTGGCAGGGGAAAAGGTGGACGGGGGACGGCGCCTGCCCTTCCCGTGCAGACGAACCGGCGTATATTTAATTTGCACAAGTTTTTCCTTTACATTCTGGTGATAAATTTCCCGGCAGGTATGGTAAAATAAAGATAGATAAAAAATGGGAGAGGCCGCGGAAACCGTTTCCGCGCGGAAGGAGTTGGCAGTTTGGCAGGGAATGAAACAAACGGGCAGGCGGAAAGCCGGCCGGCGGTCGAAATGGTGACGGTGGAGGAACCGCCCAAACCCGAAAAACTTTACCGCATCGCCTCCCGGATGCTGGATATCCCGCGGATGGAGCGGGTGTATAAGCTGCAGCGGGCGGTGGCCGGGCTGAAAGCGCCGCTGGCCGCCCCCCTCTACCATATGACCGACCTCACCTTTTCAAAGTTCGGGCGGAAGGTGCGGGCCAGGCTGTATACCCCGGAGCGGGAGGACGGCGGCTGCCTTATCCTGTTTTTCCACGGGGGCGGCTGGGTGACCGAGTCGGTCGACAGCTACCATGGGGTCTGCGCCCGGCTCGCCGACGGGCTGGGGGCGAAAGTCCTCTCGGTCGAGTACGGGCTTGCCCCGGAGCACCGGTTCCCGCTGGGGCTGGAGGACTGCTTCGCGGCGGCGGCGGAACTGTTTGCCGACGCGTGGAGCTACGGCTACGACCCCCGGGACATCGTCCTCTGCGGGGATTCGGCCGGGGGGAACCTGGCGGCCGCCGTCTCGCTGATGGGGCGGGACCGGGAGATGTTTTCCGTCCGGCGGCAGGTGCTGCTCTACCCCGCCACCTACAACGACCATTCCCCTGAGACCTCCCCCTTCCCGTCCATCCGGGAGAATGGGGAGGGGTATATCCTGACCGCCAAGCGGCTGTGCGAATACTGGGAGCTTTACCTCTCGCCGGACGACTGGTACGACCCTTACGCCGCGCCGCTTCTGGAGCGCGACCTCTCCCGGCAGCCGGATACCCTCATCATCACCGCCGAACTCGACCCGCTGCGGGACGAGGGGGAGGCCTACGGAAAAAGGCTGTCCGAGGCGGGGAACTGCGCCGAGGTCTGCCGGATGGAGGGGGCGCTGCACGGGTTTATCTCCCGCACCGGGTCG
Source organism: uncultured Clostridia bacterium (assembly GCA_944388825.1). Classification (GTDB taxonomy): domain Bacteria; phylum Bacillota; class Clostridia; order Oscillospirales; family Ruminococcaceae; genus Faecivivens. The sequence continues at coordinate 3,987 of CALXKG010000185.1, forward strand.
CCGGAGTTTGCAAAGGCCTGCGGCCTGATCCGGGCGTTTCTGCGGCGGGAGAGGGAAGAGGGCTGAACCGGGATTTGTTTTCCCACTCCTTCCGGCGCGTCCGCGCCACCTTTCGGAAAGCTGTATTGATTGAAGAACAACTTAACGGGTAAGCACGCACCAGGCTCCCTCCCCGAGGGAGCTGTCATCGAAGATGACTGAAGGAGTAAGGTTATTCAGCAAAGCTGAATAACCAAACAAGTCAAACCTTTAAAAGAAAAACAGCTTTCGCTTGTTTTTCCTACTCCTTCCGGCGCATTCGCGCCACCTCCCTCAAAGAGGGAGGCCGGGGTTCGTGCCTTTCGAAAAGTTGTATTGTAGCACAAAAATAATAGCCCGGCTGCAACCCAGTCCCCATTTGAAAAAGCTTCCCAGAAACGCCGTGCGGCAGAAGGCCAGCACGCTTTCCGGGAAGTTTTTTCTTTGCCCCGCCGGGGCGCCTTTTAGATTTACTTATCCGTTCCCCATTCGATTCTCCTCCCGGCGCATACTTTTCCCGTCCCCCGCATATACTTTTATCAGTTCTTTTGCGGGGCTGTCCGCGCGGGTCAAAATGGCGAAAAAGCGGACGGCATTGTGAAGGAAAATCGGGTATTTAGCAAAATATACAAAGCTTGCTTGACAAGGCCGGGCAAAACGGCTAAAATTAAAGTATCTTATTTGTTCGGAAATCGTCTTTGCGGCCTCGTCCGTTTTCGGTTTCTGCGCGGTCGTCGACGGGAAAAAGGATCGCACAGAAAAAACGGGCGGTTATGCCGTGGGAACCCCATATGCGGGGGAGCAGGTATCGTTGCACCCGGTAGGGGCAGGCCGCTGGGCCACACAAATAGGGCGCTTCCGCCTTTTTTACAGGACTTTTCACAGGGCGGAGGCTCGGCAATCGGCAGTAAGGCGGCGTTTTTTGGGCCGCCGGTGTGACATGAGAAAGAGAAGGGTTGTATAGTGGCAAAAACGCAGAATACGAAAGTGATCGACGCGATCCTGTCTTCGACGGGTTCGAAAACCCCGGCCCCTGCAAGACGGGGCCGCCGGGTCAAGGGCTTCGGGCAGAAACAGCAGGCGGGCAAGGGGTCGCTGCCGGAACTGGTGATGACGGCGGCGGATGTCGCGGCGCTGGAAGGGAATGAACAGCCGCAGGAAAAGAGCGTTTCCCGCCCCCGCCGGCAGGAGTCTTCCGGCGTCCGGCGGGCGTCCGGCCGGCGGACGGCCGGCAGAAGGGACGCAGAGGACGCCCGGGAAGCGGTCAGCCTGGAAGAGGCTTCCGCCCAGGCCCGGTCCCGCCGCCGGGGCAGCGTGAAAACCGGCGAGGGCAAAAAGACCGCCCTTAAAATTATCCCGCTGGGCGGTTTAAACGAGATCGGCAAAAACCTGACCGTATATGAGTACGGGCGGGATATCCTGATCGTCGACTGCGGGATGGGCTTCCCCGACGCGGAAATGTTCGGGGTCGATCTGGTCATCCCGGATTTCACCTACCTCGAAAAGAACCGGGAAAAGATCCGCGGGATGGTCATCACCCACGGGCATGAGGACCATATCGGGTCGGTGCCCTACTTCCTGAAAAAATTTGGGACCGATATCCCGATCTACGGGGCAAAACTGACCCTCGGGCTGATCGACGGGAAACTGAAGGAACACGGCCTCGCCGGCAAGGCAAAGCTCATGCAGTTCATGCCGGGGGACGTCATCAAGCTGGGCGCGTTCAGCGTCGAGGCGATCCATGTCAACCATTCGATCCCCGATTCGATGGCTTTCGCGATCACGACGCCGGCCGGCGTCGTCGTCCATACCGGCGACTTTAAGGTCGACTATACCCCGATCGAAGGGAAAATGATCGACCTCGCCCGGTTTGCCGAACTGGGCAGGCAGGGGGTTTTGTGTATGCTGGGCGAGTCGACCAACGCCGAACGCCCCGGTTATACCGACTCCGAACGGAACGTCGGGCGGACGCTCCGGGCTCTCTTCCAGCAGGCGGGGGACCGGCGGATCATCATCGCGACCTTCTCCTCCAACATCCACCGGATCCAGCAGATCATCAACCTGGCGGCCGAGAACGGCCGGAAGGTTGCGGTCTCCGGGCGAAGCATGGTCAACGTCGTCTCGACCGCGATCGAGCTGGGGTATCTGACGGTGCCGCGGGACCTGCTGATCGACGCCGACAACATCGGGCGGTATTCGTCCGACCGGCTGGTCATCATCACGACCGGCAGCCAGGGCGAGCCGATGTCCGCCCTCTCCCGGATGGCGTCGGGCGAACACCGCAAGATCCAGGTCAACCCCGACGACTTCATCATCATCTCGGCCAACCCCATCCCCGGCAACGAAAAGCACGTCACCCGGGTCATCAACGACCTGTTGAAGCTGGGGGCCGAGGTTATCAGCAAGTCGATGTATGAGGTGCACGTTTCCGGCCATGCCTGCCAGAACGAGTTAAAGCTCCTGATGTCGCTGGTGAGGCCGAAGTTCTTCGTCCCGATCCACGGCGAGTATAAGCACCTGTCCGAACACGCGGCGCTGGCGCGGGAGATCGGCATCGCGCCCGACCATATCCTGCTGGCAGATATCGGGCAGGTGATCGAGCTGACGCCTGATTCGATGTCCTTTGCCGGGACGGTCGAGGCAGGGCGGGTATTTGTCGACGGTTCCGGGGTCGGCGACGTCGGCAGCATCGTCCTGCGGGACCGCAAGCACCTGGCCCAGGACGGGCTGATCATCGTCGTCGTGACGATCGAAAGCGAGTCGGGCGCGGTGGTCGCCGGGCCGGATATCGTCTCCCGCGGGTTTGTTTATGTGCGGGAGTCGGAAGAGCTGATGGAAAACGCAAGGCAGCTGGTCAAGGATACGCTGCAGGAATGCCAGCAGAAGAATATCCGGGAATGGAGCGCGATCAAGCTGCGGCTCAAGGACGCGCTGTCGTCCTTTATCTACCGCAAGACCAAGCGGGACCCGATGATCCTGCCGATTATCCAGGAAATTTGATGTTTTGGAGCCTGTCCTTTGGGACGGGCTC
>CALXKG010000186.1 GCA_944388825.1 uncultured Clostridia bacterium
CCTCCTTTGGGATTTTGGTTTGCGCAGTATAACTACTTTTGCGCGCATTTTGTTAAGTTTATTATACAGCATTTCCGGCAACTTGAAAAGAGAGGATTTTCGGACAGAGTCGGACGATTTTCTGAACCCGGTCAAAAGCGGTGGCGGGATTTGGGAGGCGGGAAAGCGCGGTTGTAATAATACAACTCTTTGAGCATGAAATGTTTATTTCGCTGCCCTTAAGGCAGCGACTCAAGGCTCTGCCTTAAGAATCCGCCAAAGGCTCTGCCTTTGGAATCCGCTTAAGGAGCAAAGCCCCTTAAGAATCTCATATTCGACGCGGCCGTCTTCCCCGCCTCACACACATGAGACCGGCCGTGGAAGGCCGGTCTTCGGAACGTTAGTTGGAAGCCTGGAAAGTATAGATTGTTTTTACAATACGCAAAACTGCGCCGGCACGAAAAATGCCGGAACGATTGACACCGCCCGCAACTGCGGGTATAATAAAGTATTGGAAACGGCCGGTTTTGCGCCGGAAACAGAGTAAAAAAGCCCGCAAATGCGCGCGGGCGATGGAGGAATTGCGGTTTTGAGCATCAAACGGATCGAAGCGGTCGAGATGGAGGTCCAGCGGGCCTTCTGCGCGGAAAACAAACGCCTGCTGCTGGAGCGGTACGGCCGCCCGCCCAAGGCGCTGGTGCGGGCGTTTGGCTGCGCCCAGAATATGGACGACGGGGACAAGATCAGGGGGATGCTGGCTCAGATGGGATGCCAGTTTACCGACTCGGTCGAAGAGGCGGACATCGCCCTTTACAACACCTGTGCCATCCGGGAAAACGCCGAGCAGAAGGTCTTCGGCATCCTGGGGCAGGCGACCCACCAGAAGGAGGCCCGGCGGGGGATGCTGATCGCCCTCTGCGGCTGCATGGCCCAGCAGAAGGAAGTCTCGGACAGGCTGAAAAAGTCCTTCCCGTCGGTCGACCTGGTCTTCGGGCCCCACGCCCTCTATAAACTGCCCCAGCTGCTGCACGAGACGCTGCTGCACGCGGCCCCGGGGGCGCGCCGGCGGGTCTACGACACCGAGGATTCCGACGGGGTCATCGCCGAGGGGATCCCGACCCTGCGGACGGACAAGGTGCGGGCGGGGCTGCCGATCATGTACGGCTGCAACAACTTTTGCACCTACTGCGTCGTGCCGCTGGTGCGGGGGCGGGAGCGCTCCCGGATGCCGGAAGACATCCTAGCCGAGGCCAGGGGGCTGATCGCCGCCGGGGTCAAGGAGATCACGCTGCTCGGGCAGAACGTCAACTCCTACGGCAGGGACGGGGAAACCGGGATGGATTTCCCGGAGCTGCTGGAGGCGGTCGCAAGCCTGCCGGGCGACTTCTGGGTGCGGTTTATGACCTCCCACCCCCGGGACTGCACCCGGAAGCTGATCGACGTGATCGCCCGCAGCCCGAAAGTCTGCCGCTGCTTCCACCTGCCGGTCCAGTCGGGGAACGACCGGGTGCTCCGGGCGATGAACCGCCACTATACCCGCGCCCAATACCTGGACATGATCCGCTATGCGAAGGAAACGGTCCCCGGCATCCGCTTCACCAGCGACATCATCGTCGGGTTCCCCGGCGAGACGCGGGAGGAGTTTGCGGACACCCTGTCGCTGGTGCGGGAGGTGGGGTACCAGTCGCTGTTCACCTTCATCTTCTCCCCCCGCCCCGGCACCAAAGCGGCGGGGATGGACGACCCGGTCCCCGCAAAGGAAAAGTCCCGGTGGTTTAACGAGCTGCTCGCCGTACAGAAGGAATGCGGGATGCGGTTTTTCGACGGGATGGAAGGGAAGACGGTCAAAGTCCTCTGCGAAGGGTACGGGAAGGAAAAGGGCATCCTCTCGGGTGAGAAAATCCCGGATGGCCAGGCGCTTCTGATGGGCCGTACCGAGGAGGGGATGGTCGCCGACTTCTTCGGGGACGCGGCGTGCATCGGGCAGTTTGTCCAGGTAAAGGTCACAAAGGCGCAGAATTTCGCGCTGGCGGGCGCCGCCGTTTGCGGATAAATGTTCCCCGGCGGGGTATATTTTCGCCCCGCCGGGTTATAGATAGAATAGCTCCCAACAAAGAAAGGAAAGAATGAATATGATGGATCCGATTACCGCCGCCCGGGAGCTGGGCCGCGCCATCCAGAACTCCCCCCAGTACGCCGCGATGAAGGCCGCCGAAAAGGCCTGCGACGCCGACGCCGCCCTGCAGGAGCTGATCGGCGACTTCAACCTCGTCCGGATGAACCTGACCCAGGAAAACGCCAAGTCCGAAAAGGACGACGCGAAGATCGCCGACTTGAACCAGCAGCTTCAGAAGGTCTACACCAATGTTATGGGAAATTCTCACATGATGGACTACAACATCGCCAAACAGGATGTTGAGGAGGTCATGCAGAAGGTCAACGTCATCATGCAGGCCGCCGTCAACGGCGAGGATGTCGACGCGGTCGACGTCGATTCCGCCTGCACCGGCAGCTGCTCCAGCTGCGCCGGCTGCCACTAAGGGCATCTGGGAAAACCGCATCGGGAACGCCCTCCGGCCATTTCGCCGGGGGGCTTTTTCCTTGACAGGGCGCATATTTTGCATTATACTATTTTCGATATGACCTCTTTCGGAAAGGGCGGATGGTATGCAGACCCAGCGGATGGAAATTGACGGGCTTGGGATCCAATATATCCAGTCGGGGCTGGACCCGGAGCGGGAGACGGCGGTCTTCCTCCACGGCTGGGGGGCGCCGGTATCCGTCTACCCCCAGCTGACCGGTTTTGTCGCGGGGCTCATGCCGCTTGCCGCCCCCGACCTGCCGGGGTTCGGCGGCAGCGACGAGCCGGAGACCCCCTGGGGTGTGGAGGATTACGCCCGGCTGGTCATCCATTTTATCGAGAAGCTGGGGCTTAAGAAGGTGCTGCTGATGGGCCATTCCCACGGCGGGCGGGTGTCTGTTGAGATCGCGTCCCGGAAGGACCTTCCCTTTGCCGTCACCCGGCTGGTGCTGATCGACGCGGCCGGGGTGCTGCCCAAAAAGACGCTGCGGCAGAAACTGCGGCAGCGTCGGTACAAGGTCTGCCGGGCGGTGCTGGAGACGCCGCTCTGCCGGGCGCTCTACCCCGACGCGCTGGAAAACCTCCGCCGCAAGTACGGCAGCGCCGACTATCAAAACGCCACCCCGATGATGCGGCAGACGCTGGTCAGGTGCGTCAACACCGACATGACCCCGAAGATGCCGCAGGTGCGCCAGCCCACCCTGCTGCTCTGGGGGGAGAAGGACACCGCGACCCCCCTCTCCGACGGGCAGACGATGGAAAGGCTGATCCCCGGGGCGGCGCTCATCACCATCCCGGAGGGGGGGCACTTCTCCTTCCTCGCCGACTGGGGATTTTTCTCCCGGGTGCTGGGGAGCTTCCTCACGGCGGACAACGGGTAAGGGGGCATATGATGTTTGACCTGATTTTGACGATCCTGCTTCTGCTCAGCTGGGCCGCCAGTTTTACGATGCTGGCTCTGTACAACCTCCACATCTTCCAGCTGAACTCCTATAAGCCCCGCGAGCAGCGGGCCTGGTTTCAAAAGAACTTCCTCCCGGCCTTTGTCGGGCGCAACCTCGGGGTGCTGTTTACCCTGCCGCTCACCCTCTTCGGCGGGAAGGCGGGGATGGCGCTCTCCATCCTGCTGTTCGGGATCACCGCCTACCTCGGGCGGCCCCGGAAGGCCAAAAAGCCGCTGGTCTATACCGCCCGGGTGAAACGGATGCTGGTTTCCCTCGGACTGCTGATGCTGCTGACAGCGGCCGCGGCGGCGGTACCGCCCGCCCTGCGGCTGGGGCCGCTTTCGGTCCCGCTGGGGCTGGGGGTTATCCTCCCCGTCTCCCACTTTTTCGCCGGGTACTATGTCCTCGCGGCCAATTTTATCAACCGCCCGGTCGAGAAGGGGATCAACAACTGGTATATCGGCGACGCCAGGCGGATGATCCGGGAGATGCCGGGCCTGAAGGTCGTCGGCATCACCGGCAGCTACGGCAAGACGAGCGTCAAGTTTTTCCTGCGCAAGCTCCTCTCGGCTAAATATAACGTCCTGATGACCCCGGAAAGCTATAACACGACGATGGGGGTCGTCAAGACGGTGCGGATGTCCCTCAAGCCTACCCACGAGATCTTCCTCTGTGAGATGGGGGCCCGGAATATCGGGGATATCAGGGAGATCTGCGATATCGTCAGCCCCGGCTTCGGGGTGATCACTTCGATCGGGCCGCAGCATCTGGAGAGCTTTAAAACGGTCGAAAACGTCGTCAAAACCAAGTTTGAGCTGCGGGACGCGCTGCCCCGGGACGGGATCGTCTTCCTCAACTGGGATAACGCCTACATCCGCGCCCAGGATCCCGACCGCCCGGCGGTCCGGTACGGCATCCTGCGGGAAGATGCCGACTATTTCGCCCGGGATATCGCCGTTTCGGCCGAAGGGTCTTCCTTTACGATCACACGGGACGGGAAGGACTACCGGTTTACGACCCGGCTGATCGGCGCCCACAACGTGCTCAACATCACCGGCGCGATCGCGGCGGCCAATACCCTCGGCGTCCCGATGGCCGACCTGGTCCCGCAGGTGCGGCAGCTGGAGAGCGTCCCCCACCGTCTGCAGCTGATCCGGGGCGGGAGCGCGCTGATCATCGACGACGCCTATAATTCCAACCCTTCGGGGGCCAAAGCGGCGCTGGATACCCTTGGTCAGTTTGACGGGCTGAAGATCCTCGTCACCCCCGGCATGGTCGAGCTGGGCGCGAAACAGGAGGAGCTGAACCGGGCTTTCGGTTCCCAGGCGGCGGCGGTCTGCGACTACGCCGTCCTCGTCGGGGAAAAGCAGGCCGTCCCGATCAAAGCGGGTCTGCTGGACGCCGGGTACCCGGAAAAGCGGATCTTTGTCGAGCACGACCTGCAGGCGGCGCTGAAAACGGTCGAGAATATCCGGGCGGGGGATAAGCAGAAGGTCGTCCTCCTGGAAAACGACCTGCCGGATAACTATTGAGCCGCGAAATAAACATTTGATAAAAACAGCATAAAAAAGGCACGAAAGGTCTGACCATCCATGAAAATCAAACTGGGCATCCTGTTCGGCGGCAAGAGCGTCGAACACGAGGTATCCATTATCTCGGCGCTGCAGGCGGCCGCCAGCATCGACCGGAATAAATACGACGTCGTCTACCTCTACATGACGCGGGATAACGCCTTCTACACCGGCGAAGCGGCGGGGAAGATCGAGAACTACCGCCACGGGCTGAAAGCGGTCACCGACGCCTGCCAGCAGGTGCTGCTGATCCCCGCAAATGGCCGGGTGGAGCTGCTCCGCTACCCGATGAAAAAGCTGGGGAACAACCTGGTCGATACGCTGGACATCATCTTCCCCATCGTCCACGGCACCAACGTCGAGGACGGCGCCCTGCAGGGGTACCTCAAGACCCTCGGCGTCCCGTTTGTCGGCTGCGACGTGCTCGCTTCTGCGCTGGGGATGGACAAATATATGATGAAATGCGTCTGGAAGGAGGCGGGGCTGCCGGTGCTGCCCTGCCTGAAGACCGGCTTCAAGGACTACCTTGCCGGGCCGGACGCCTTCCTGGACGCGGTAGAGCGGAAGACCGGGTACCCGGTCGTCGTCAAGCCGGTCGACCTCGGCTCCAGCGTCGGCGTCCGCAAGGCGGGGGGCCGGGAAGAGCTGGCGGAAGCGATGGACTACGCCTTCCAGTTTGCGCGGGTCGTGCTGGTCGAGCGGGCGGTGCCGAACCTGAAGGAGATCAACTGCGCGGTGCTGGGGGACGCGGAGTCCGCCGAGGCGTCCGAGTGCGAGGAGCCGGTCGCCAAAGGGGACGATATCCTCGATTATGCCCAGAAGTATATGCCGGGCGGCAGCGGCAGCAAGGGGGCAAAGTCCGGCGGCTCTTCCGAGGGGATGGCCAGCCTTTCCCGCCGGATCCCGGCGGACATTTCGGACGAAGAGCGGGCCTTTGTCCGCGGGACGGCGGTGAAAGCCTTCCGGGCGCTCGGCTGTAACGGCGTCTCCCGCATCGACTTTATGATGGACAGCGTTACCCGGGAAATTTGGATAAACGAGATCAACACCATCCCCGGCTCCCTCTCTTTCTACCTGTGGGAACCGCCGGGGGTCAAGTATCCGGAACTGCTGGAGCGGATGATCGCGCTCGCCCTCAAGCGGCAGCGGGAGGAAGCCGAGATCCATTACGACTTTGATACGAAAATCCTGGAGGGCGCCTCCTTCGGCGGCGCGAAGGGGAGCAAGCTGTAAGACCGGGCAAAACCCCGGCCGGAATGCTGCAAAAACCGGCGCTATAATGGCGAAGAAACGTGCAAGGAGGCCGCTATGGCAGAAAAATCCTACAACATAAACCTCAAGTTCGACTGTTGGTCCAGCCAGTGCTGGTTTTTAGGGGAGGACAGCCCCGAGGCGGAAGCCCGCTTCCGGGCGGCCCGGGAAAAGATCCCCGGGGTCGCGGAGAACTGCCGCAACCCCCTCCAGTTTTCCGCCCGGGTGAACGAGCTGTTCAAGAGCTTCGGCTTTGACCGGGTGCATAAGTAATGGAATGGCTGACGCCGCTGCTGAGCGGCCTGGCGGCGGCGCTCTCGGCGGCGGGGCTTGCCGTGTCGCTGCGGGCTTTGCGGGCGGCCAGGCGGGCCGGCCGGCGGCAGGCGGATGACCTGGAAGAGCTGATGGACGGCGCGGCCGCCCGGCAGGCGGAGATTTTCGGCGGGCTCATCTCCCAGAACCAGCAGACCGCCGCCGCCGCCCAGCAGGCGGGTTTGCAGGCGATGGAGCGCTCGCTGTATACCGCCCAGCGGTCGACCGCCGACGCCCTCCGCGCCCAGTCGGAGGAGATGCGCCGGGCGGTGCGGGAGATGCAGGCGGATACCGAGCGGAGCCTGGAAAATATCCGCGCGTCGGTAGACGAAAAGCTCCAGTCCGCCCTCGAGCGGCGGGTCGGGGAGTCTTTCCGCGCGGTCAGCGGGCAGCTGGAGCAGGTGCAGCGGGGGCTGGGCGAGATGCAGACGCTGGCGGCCGGGGTCGGGGACCTGAAAAAGCTGCTGGGCAACGTCAAGACCCGCGGGATCCTGGGAGAGGTGCAGCTCGCCGCCCTTTTGTCGGATATCCTCGCCCCGGAGCAGTACGCCGAAAACGTCGCGACCGTCCCGGGGTCGGCGGCGCGGGTCGAGTTCGCGGTCAAAATGCCGGGGGAGGACGGCCGGACAGTCTGGATGCCGGTCGACTCCAAATTCCCGTTGGACGCTTACGGGGCGCTCCAGGCGGCCTATGAGAGCGCCGACCCCGCTAAGGTTAAAGGAGCCGGGGACCAGCTGGAAACGCGGCTGCGCGCCTTTGCGAAGGATATACACGACAAATACATCGCGCCGCCCGATACGACCGCCTTCGGGGTGATGTTCCTGCCGACCGAGGGGCTGTACGCCGAGGCGGTGAACCGCGGGATGGTCGAGGCGCTCCAGCGGGAATACCGGGTCAGCATCGCCGGGCCCAGCACGATGGCGGCCCTGTTGAACGCGCTCCAGATGGGCTTCCGCACCGTCGCCCTCGGCAGGCGCTCGGAGGAGGTCTGGCGGCTTTTGGGGGCTGTCCGCACCGAGTTCGACCGGTTTTCGGAGGTGCTTTCCTCCACCCAGAAGCGGCTGCAGCTGGCGGGGGACGACCTGGACAGGCTGGTCGGCGTCCGCACCCGCGCCATCAACCGGAAGCTGCGGGAGGTCGAGCGGCTGGACCCCGCCGCCGCCGAAGAGATGCTGGACGGGCCGTCCGGCATGAGAAAGGATATTAACGACTTATGAGAGCATTTTTGATCGATTTTGAAAACGTCAAGTCCGCGGGGCTTGTGGGGATCGAGACGCTGGGGATGGAAGACCAGGTGGTCATCCTCTATAGCCAGAATTCCAACACCCTGAGCTTTGAGATGCACCAGAAGATCCTGACCTGCGAGGCAAACGTCGAATACTACCAGATCCGGCGGGGCGGGAAGAACTCGCTGGACTTCCAGCTGTCGACGCTGCTGGGGTACCTGCTGGCGAGCGGGCTGTACACCCATCTTTATATCATCAGCAACGACTCCGGCTTCGACGCCCTCTATGATTTCTGGAGCAGCGGGTATATCCCGACCGACTGCGTCGTCTACCGCCGGCCGAATATCGCCACCGCCGCCGCCCACAGCGCTTTAAACGGCCTGCCGGTCAAGATGGTGGAGAGCGGGGAAGACCCCGGCGAGGTGGATGTCGCGGTCGGGGACCGGGCCGCCTACGACCAGTTTACGATCGAGGACGCTTCCCCCGAGCCCATGGAAGCGGAGCCGGAAGGGGAGGCGGAGACTCCCCCCGCAGGGCCGGAGCTTTCGGATGAGGAGACGGCCGCCGTCTTTGCCGCCCTGCGGATGGCGGAAGAGCCGGAGGAGCCGGAAGAACCGGAAGCGCTGCCCGCGCCGCAGGAGCCTGCCCCCGCGCCCGCGTACGACGAAAGCGGGGAAGAGGCCGGCATGAGCGCCGCCGCCCGGATGAAGCGGGCGGAGATGGACGCCGAGGAAGAGGCGGCTTTCAGCCCGCTGCTCTTCCCGATGGAGCCGCCGGAAAAGGCGGAAAAGATTCCCCAGAAAGAGGAGCCGGCCAGGGAAGAGCCGGAGGACAACCGTTCCCGCCGCCGCCGGGGCCATACCCGCCGGGAAAAGGAGCCGTCCCAGCCGGAAAACGGGAACAATGGGAACGGCAAAAAGGAAAAGGCCGACCCTTCCCAGCTGGCGGCGCTGATTAACCGGCTGGAGCCGGAGCTGCAGGACATCTGCAGCCGGGAACAACGGGCGTCGGTCGCCGAGGTGATCCTTTCCTCCGAGGGGAAGCAGGAGTTCTACCGGGCGATCATCCGCCGGTTCGGGCAGAAAAAGGGCCTGCAGGTCTATAAGGCGGTCAAGTCGGATTTCGCGGCGTTTAAGAAGAAATGATGGATAAAGGGGGACGGGGCGCTGTCTCCCTTTTTCTTTTCAGAGAAGATGTGGCCGGGTTTCGGGTTATTCGGCTTCGCGGACAGCGCCCTCACAGAAAGAACTTGTATAAGTGGGCGGTAAGGAGAGGAACGGAAATGTAAAATTCCGAATAAGGTGCAACTTTTTC
>CALXKG010000187.1 GCA_944388825.1 uncultured Clostridia bacterium
GAGGCTTCCGCGCCCCCCGCTTCCACGGAGGCGGACAGTCCCGACCCTGGTTCTTCTTCCGGCCCGTCCGCATCCGCTTCCGCCTCTTCTCCCGCGCCTTCCCCCGGCCTCGGGGAAAGCCTCGCCGCCGAAGCGCTTACCGCCTTTGCCGCCGCCGGGACGCCCTTTTTTACCGACGTGTCCGGCCTGACCGCCGCCCAGATGGAAGAAGCGGCCTTCTGGCTGCTGATGGCCCGCGGCGAAATGCCGCTGCCGGAGGACGGGGAGGTGCGCCTGCCGGCCGGGACGCTGATGGCTGCGGTCGAGACGCTTTTCGGCCTGTCCGTCCTGCCGGAGGGCTGCGCCCTCGCCGCCTACGACCCGGAGTCCGGCTGCTTCACCCTCCCGGCCGGGGCGCTTTTCCCGGCGCAGGTCGCCGTCCCCGGCCCGGCGTCGGGACAGGGGGCTTCTTTTACGATGTCCGCCGCCCTCTACCCGGCGTCCGGCTGGGAAGGGGATACCGACGGCAGGCTCTACCGCCCGGAACAGTCCGCCGCCGCCCGGCTGACGGTAGAAAACGGCCATATCCTTTCGTACGCGGGCGCCTGATATGTAGGCCCTTCCTCTCGGAAGAGCCGGGGATTCAGCAGCAGCCGCCGCAGTCGTTCCCGCCGCAGCCACAGCCGCCGCCGCAGCCGTTGTTCCCGCACCCGCAGCCGTTGCCGCCGAAACCGTTGTTCCCGCAGCAGCAGACCAGGAGAAGGATGATGATCAGAATCCAGCTGCAATTACCGTTACCACACATAAGCGGTACCTCCTTTTGGTTGATGTACGCCATCATATGCCGCCTGCCGCGCAGCCGTTACTCCGCCCCGGGACGGGATTTACAATTTAATGGAAAACACACAAACTCCGGTTGAAAACTGCCCGGATTTATGCTATACTGTAAAAAAACAGGGCGTTGGCCAGCCTCGCCCGGCAAAGGAGCGGGGATATATTCGGATCGTCCGGCGGAGCGCTTTCCCGGAAGGGAATATGTCCCCCTCTGAAAGAAAGGAACGGATATTATGAAATACTACGTTGGCATTGACCTCGGCGGCACCTTCATCAAAGCGGGCGTCGTAGACGAAGAGTACCACATCCTCGCCAAATCCAGCGTCCCCTCCCAGGTCGACGGCGACGACGAGGGCCTGGCCGACCGGATCGCCCAGGCGGCGACGATGGCGATGGAACAGCTGGGGCTCACCATCAAGGACATCGCCTCGGTCGGCGTCGGCACCCCCGGCGCGGTCGATACCACCAACGGCACCGTCGTGTATTCCAATAACCTGCGGTTCCGCAACACCCCCCTCGGGAAATACCTGGAAGACCGGCTGCACACCTCCGTCTACCTGGAGAACGACGCCAACGTCGCGGCTTACGGCGAAGCGCTGGCGGGCGCGGCGGCCGGCTATCAGGACGTCGTGGTCGTGACGCTGGGCACCGGCGTCGGCGGCGGCATCATCATCGACGGCAAGATCTACCGCGGCTTTAACCAGTTCGGCGGCGAGCTGGGGCATATGGTCGTCGAGTACGGCGGGCGGCAGTGCACCTGCGGCCGCAAGGGCTGCATCGAGGCTTACGCCTCCGCCACCGGCCTCATCAACATGACCAAAGAGGCGATGCAGGCCCATCCCGAGTCCGGCCTGTGGAAGATCGCCCCGACCCTCGAAGAGGTCAACGGCAAGACCGCCTACGACGGGATGCGGGCGGGCGACCCGGTCGCCTGCGAAGTGGTCGACACCTACCAGAACTATCTGGGCGCGGGGCTGACCAACTTTGTCAACATCTTCCAGCCGGAAGTGCTGCTGATCGGCGGCGGCATCTGCAAGGAAGGCGAGACCCTTCTCGCCCCGCTGCGGGAGTACATCGCAAGGGAAGCCTACTCGATCGAAGGCCAGCCCACGACCCAGCTGCGGGTCTGCAAGCTGGGCAACGACGCCGGCACGATCGGCGCGGCGATGCTCTGGAAGCTGCACGAATAAGCGTCCCCTGAACCTGTTCCCTGACTGACGAAAACGGCATACGGCCGTCCTTTCCGGAAAGCTGTATGCCGTTTTTCCCCATTTTCCTTACCAAGAAAGGACCATCCCCATGCTGGACACCGAGACCCTCTCCCGTTTCTGCCGGGAACACAACATTTCCTACCGCCAGAACCTGCCGATGGCGGAGTACACCACCTTCCACGTCGGCGGGAAGGCGGACTTTGCGGCCCTGCCCTCGTCGGAGGAAGAGCTGACCCTGATCGTAGGGGAACTGCGCCGGATGGGCGAACAGCCGGTCTTCGTCGGCAAAGGCTCCAACCTGCTGATTGCGGACGAAGGGATCCGCGGGGCGGTCGTATTCACCTGGGGCGTCTCGGACATCACCCTCAACGGCTCGACCCTCATCGCCGGGGCGGGGGCGGGCCTTTCCGCCCTCTGCCGGGCGGCCGAGGCCGAGAGCCTGTCGGGGCTGGAATTCGCTTTCGGCATCCCCGGCACGGCGGGCGGCGGCGTCTTTATGAACGCCGGCGCCTACGGCGGGGAGATGAAGGACGTCGTCCTCTGGGCCGAGTACCTGGATGAAACAGGGGAGCGCCGCCGGCTGACCGGCCCGGAGCTGGAATTCGGCTACCGGAAGAGCATCTTTTCCGCCCACCCGGACTGGTGCATCCTCCGGGCGGCCTACGGGCTCCACTGGGCCAAAAAGGAGACGATCACCGAAAAAATGCAGGAGCTGATCGCCCGCCGCCGGGAGAAGCAGCCGGTCGACCAGTTCAGCGCCGGCTCCACCTTCAAGCGCCCGGAAGGGGCCTACGCCGGGACGCTGATCGAGCAGTGCGGCCTCAAGGGCCTCCGGGTCGGGGACGCGATGGTCAGCGAGAAGCACTGCGGCTTCATTATCAACTGCGGGAACGCCACCTGCCGGGATATCGAGACGCTGATCGCCAGGGTCCAGCAGGCCGTCTATGAAAAGACCGGCTATAAGCTGGAGCCGGAAGTGCGCAAGATCGGCGGGTAATTTTTTATGAAGCGCGGCAAAAGCCGCATGAAGCGGCCTGCGGCCTATGAAGCGCTCCCTTCGGTCGCATGAAGCGCGGCGCTGCGCACCGCATGATGGTA
>CALXKG010000188.1 GCA_944388825.1 uncultured Clostridia bacterium
CGGCGGACGCCGCCGCTTTCCGGGCGCTGATGGAGCACTTATCGGAAGTCGACCCCGACCGGACGGTCATCGCGGTGCAGGTGGAAAACGAGATCGGCATCCTGGGCGCCGACCGGGACTACTGCGCCGCCGCAAACCGCGCTTTCGCCCAGCCGGTGCCCCGCCCGGTCGCCGACTGGTTCGGGGTCCGCGGCAGCTGGGCGGAAGCCTTCGGCCGGGAGGGGGCCGAGATGCTGATGGCCTGGCAGTACGGCTGCGCGGTCGAGCAGATCGCCTCCCAGGGCAGGAGCGCCTACCCGCTGCCGGTGTATGTCAACGCCTGGCTCCAGCAGCACCCCGACCGGGCGGGCAGATATCCCTGTGGCGGGCCGGTCGCGAAGGTGCGGGATATCTGGCGGCTGGCGGCCCCGTCGATCGCCTGCTTTGCGCCGGATATTTACGTCAACGCCTACCGGGATGTCTGCGACGAATACGCCGCCGCCGGGAACCCGCTGTTTATCCCCGAGGTGCGGGCGACCAGGGACTCCGCCTCCTTCCTCTTCTACGCGGTCGGGAAGCATAATGCCCTCTGTTTTGCCCCCTTCGGCATCGAGGACCTCTGCGCGCCCCGGCAGGACGAGGCGGACGCGGCGCTGCTCCAGACCCTCAACATCGGCGCCGCCGCCTTTGACGCCGGCGGGGCGGGGGAACGGCTGGCCGCCGCCTATGACCTGATCGGCAATATGCAGGAGCTGATCCGGGAGGCCCACGCCGCCGGCAAGATCCACGCCTTCCTCGAGTATAACGACGCCGGTATCACCATCCCGCTGGAGAAGTACGACGCGGAAATTTCCTACCCCGGCGCGTCTGCCTCCTTTTTCGGCCATCCAGGCGGGCAGAAGGAAGCGCTCGGCGGCGGGTTTATCATCGAGCGGGGCCCGGACGAGTTCATCCTCTGCGGCAGCGGCTTTAACGTCACCTTCCTCCCGAAGCCGGGCGAACAGGCGGTCGCCGCCGTCCTCCGCAAGGAAGAGGGGCGGTACCAGGGCGGCGTCTGGATCCCCGGGCGGGTGCTCAATGGGGACGAAGGGTATTTTATCCGGCTTTCCGACTTCCCGCAGGTGCAGCGGGTGTGGATGTATACCTACCGGTAAACGGGGCAGGATAGCAGGGTAATCTGGAAACGGAGGGAAAGAAATGCGGATCGTCATTATAACCGGCGCGTCGGGCGGCCTGGGGGCGGAGTTTGCCCGGCGGCTCGACCGGCTGAACATCCTCTGCGGCTGGGGGATCGAAGAATTCTGGCTGATCGCCCGGAGCGGGGAAAAACTGCGGGCGGTCGCGGGGACGCTGCGCACCCCGGCCCGCCCTTTGGCCCTCGACCTGACCGACGGGGCGTCCTTCAGCCTTCTGCGGGCGATGCTCCGCGCGCAGGCCCCGGAAGTCTGGATGGTTGTGAACGCCGCCGGGGCGGGGGTGATCGGCGGGCCGGAGGAAATTTCGGACGAAGCGGCCGGGCGGATGATCGATTTAAACGTCAAGGCCCCGGTACGGCTGGACAAGCTCGCCCTCCCCCATATCCCGCGGGGCGGGCGGATCGTGGAGGTCGCGTCGACGGCGGCTTTCCAGCCTTTTCCCTACCTCAACGTCTACGCCGCCGGCAAGGCTTTCCTCTACCGGTATGCCCGGGCCCTCGGGCGGGAGCTGCGGGGGCGGGGGATCTCGGTGACGGCGGTCTGCCCCTACTGGGTGAAGGATACCGGCTTTATCGGCAAGGCACAGGCGGGGCCGGGCGGCGGGAAGGTCCGGCATTTCCCGTTTGCGTCGGCGGAAAAGGCGGTCGTCCGGGCGGCGCTGGAGGATGTCCTCCGGCGGAAGCCGGTCTCCACCCCCGGCCCGGTCTGCACGCTCCACCGGGCGGCGGCGAAGGTACTGCCGGAGGGGCTCCTGATGGACGTGTGGGAAATTTTGCGGAAGATATGAAAAAAGCCGTGCGGGGCCCCCGCACGGCTTTTTCTGCGCTTCCGGCGTTTATTGCCGTTATAATCCGCTTATTTCATCACATCCAGCAGGTTCAGGATCGCGGCCTGCTGTTCTTCGGACAAACTATTCCATTTTTGAATCAATTCCCGCTGTTTTTCGGTCAGCGGGTAAAGAATATCCGTTTCCGGGTCAGCGAATAGCTGTGCCATTGTAATGCCAAAGTATTTGCAAAGCAGTTCCAGTGTTGCAACAGAAGGAGAATAGCGATGATTGAAATTGGATGACAGTGTGGACTGTGGTACGCCGGATGCCTTTGACAATTGGTTGGGATTTTGAATCCCCCGTGTGTCCATCAATTTCCGAATGCGTTCCATAACGTCCATTTTACCGCCTCGCTTTATCCAAATTCATTGATCTAAATTTATTGTACAGCAGAAAGCGGGTATAAAATTATCAGCAAGCACTTGAAATAGTATCTGCAACTTGATATAATAATAATCGGAAACAAATATGTTCTCTTGCCCGGCTGAATAAACGATGGACTGTTCAAATAAAAGGAGGATTTGCAAATGCAAGACAACGGCTACAAAACCGCCTATCTGCACCTGTTCAACCGCATCACCGACCTGATCGAATCCCTCGAGCGGCAGGGGAAAGACCCGGAGACCGCCGCCGCCCTCAAAAAAATACAGCAGCAGGCGGAAGAAGATTTTATTGGATATTATGAAGGATGAACAGGACGTAAACGGCTTCCTTTACGCGAAAAACGCCCCATTTACCCGGCGGGTAAATGGGGCGCCGCTGATTTCCGGGAAATTTTATTTGGGCTGCATTTCTTTCAAGATCTCCGCGTTTTTCCGCAGCCGCCTGTCATATGGCGCAAGCCGGGCCGCCTTTTCCGCTTCCAGCAGCGCCTCCTTGACCCGCCCGGTCTGGAAATACGCCTGGCAGCGCAGGTCGTGGGGCAGGCTCCCCCAGGCGTCCGCCTCACAGATATAGCTTTCCGGCCGGTTTGTCAGCTGTAAGGCGCAGCCGGTAAAGTAAAGCACCCCGTCCCACTCCTCCCGCCGGTAGAGAAAGAGGGCAAGGTCGGTGTACGGCTCCCGCAGCCAGGGCGCTTCGGCAATCGCCTTTAAATACCAGTCCCGGGCGGGGCCGTATTCCCCTTTCCCGGCATAGGCCCCGGCGATGTACCGCATCGACGCTGACCGTTCATCCCGCCAGACCGCTCGCGGCAGGGAGAGGTGGCGGGTCAGCGCCGTGATGCAGTCGTCCCACCGCCCGTAATAAAAGTATTCCCGCCCGAGATAGTGGGCGTTGCGGTCGTCGTCCGGGTCCTCTTTGACCGACAGCTCGAGAAGCGGCAGATACTGCCCCCGGGATTTTGCGGGGTCCGGGTGGTGGTCCAGCTGCATCCCGGGCACCGTCACCATCGGCCCCGGTTCCCCTTCGCCGGTGTAGGCCAGTACCTCGTGGACAGGGTGGGCCCAGCGCCAGCCCCGCCGCGTATGGGCTTTTTCGATCCAGAAGACGCATCCTTCGCTCCCGTCCGGGTTAAAGCTCCAGGTATAGCGGTAGCGGGCTTTGCCGGCGCCCGGCCGCCAGGCCGTCTCCAGAGCTTTCCGCAAGCAGGGGCGGAAGACTTCGTCGCGGGCGGTGCAGACGCAGAAATCCGCCTCTTCCGGGAAAAGATCCAGCGCGGCGTTGCGGGCGG
>CALXKG010000189.1 GCA_944388825.1 uncultured Clostridia bacterium
GCCGTCGGTGCCGCCGCGGATGGGCATCGTGACGGGGGTGACGCCCAGCTCCTGCATCGCCGCCCGGGCGTTGTCGATGAGGTGGTAGTGCTGCCGGATGATCTCGGCCATGTTGCGGTAGCTGTCCTTAATCTCGACGGTGACGGTCCCTTCGCCGTACTTTTTGTTGAGGAAGTCCCCCGCCGCCAGCGCCAGCGCCTTTTTCGCCTCGAACCTGCCGGCGTCGTGGTCGCGGATGATGTAGGTGAGGGCCGCTTCCTCCACCTCGCCCTTCATGCTGTGCAGGTGGAAAAACCCTTCGTACCCCTCGGTATGGGCGGGGCGCTCCGCGCAGGGCAGCAGCCCGTTAAACTCCAGCGCAATCAGCGAGGCGTTGACCATCTTTCCCTTGGCGGAGCCGGGGTGGATGCCAAGGCCCTTCACCTTGACCGCCATCGAAGCGGCGTTGAAGTTTTCATACTCGATCTCGCCCAGTTCGCCGCCGTCGAGGGTATAGGCGAAGTCCGCGCCGAACTTTTTCACGTCGAAGTATTTCGGGCCGTTGCCCACCTCCTCGTCGGGGGTAAAGCCGATCTTGATATCCCCGTGGGGGAAGTCGGGGTTTTCGGAGAGGAACTGGGCCAGCGTCATGATCTCGGCGACGCCCGCCTTATCGTCGGCGCCGAGCAGGGTCGTGCCGTCGGTGCAGATGATGTCCTCCCCGCGGTATTTGTCCAGCGACGGGTAATCCTTCGCCGACAGGACGATCCCCTTTTCCGGGTTTAAGACGATGTCCGCCCCGGTAAACCGGACGGTCCGGGCCTTGATGCCGCTGCCGGGCGCGTCCGGCGAGGTGTCCATATGGGCGACAAAGCCGATGGCCGGCGCGTCCGGGCGGTTGCCGGGGATCGAGCCGTAGACATAGGCGTGGCCGTCGTGCTCCGCCTCAAACCCCATCTCCTGCAGCTCCCGGCAGAGCATCCGGGCGAGGTTATGCTGGCGCTCGGTGCTGGGCACCGCGTCCACGTCCGCCTGGGACTGGGTGTCGACGGCGACATAGCGCAAAAACCGTTCTTCTACTCTTTCCATATTTGATCTTCTCCTTTTACAGCAGGTCGATCCCCGCCCGCGCCGCCTGGGACTGCTGGAATTTCCGCGGGACGGTGTACAGCCGCCCGTCTTTGATAAAATGGAGGCCGGTCTGGTGGAAGTGGAACCCCACCCCGCACCGGGCGCACTGGGCGCGGATATCCAGCACCCAGTCGTAGTCGCAGGGCCTGGCCCCCTCCCCGCTCTCGCCGCCCACCGTCACCGACGCGATCTTCCCGGTCCGGAGCCACGGCTCCAGCAGCATCGGCCCCAGCAGCGGCTCGGCGACCACAAACCGGCGGGCGATGGGAAGCGACAGGAAAATGGGGAGGCGGACCGCCGCCTCCCCGGCCGACTCGCAGGTGCAGCCGATGGCCACGTTTTCGTACCCGTCCCCCCAGTCGTCCGGCAGGCAGCAGGCCGCGCGGGCGATCCGCTTGGTGATGATCGTAAAGTCGAGGTCGGGCCTCGCTTTGATCATCCGCCAGACCTCCGGCCGCCAGCCGTCCGCCTCCTCCAGGAAAAAGTCGGAGGTCATGACCGCATAGACCGTTTCGCCGGGCGGGAGCTTCCAGCCCCCCTTCCGGTCTTTCTGAAGCGGCAGGCCGAAGGCGGCGGTCTTTTTCACCTCCGCCGCGTCCCGGCCGACCGCGCCGTCCCGGCGGTAGACATAGCAGCGGGCGCAGCCGGCCGAGTACTTCCGGCAGCCGTGCCAGGGGTTCCAGATGGCGGGCAAGGCTTATTTCCGGTCGGTGACGCCGACGTTCTCGCTGCTGACCCCCTTGACCGCTTCGCCCAGCGGCAGCCAGTTCAGCGCGTGCTCGATGTATTCGTCCCAGAAAGCCCAGTTGTGGACGCCGGGGCCCTGTTCCCAGGTGACGTCGTAGCCGCCGGCGACCAGCTTGTCCCGGAAGGCGATGTTCGCGTCGATCAGCCCGTCCTCGGTGCCGCAGGCCATGTAGATCTTCGGCTTTAAGGGGGAGTCCTTCACCTTGTCGGCCAGCGCCTCGTAGTCGTTTTCCGAACCGGCGTAGTCCTCGATCTTCTCGACGCCGAACAGCGTCTCATACTGCCGGCGGGTAAAGAAATCGCGGCCGGGCTCGGTGGCGGCGGTGAGGATCTTCTCCTTGATCAGGGCGGAGGAGAGGGCGGCGATGCAGCCGAAGGTCTCCGGATGGCGCAGGCCGTTGACAAACGACCCGAACCCGCCCATCGACAGCCCGCCGATGAAGGTGTCCTCCCGCGCCTTGGAGACCGGGAAGGTGTCCTGGATAAACTCGACCAGGTCCTTGGCGATAAAGGTGCCGTACTTGTCCCCCGAGAGGGCCGAGTCGCAGTAGAACTTGTTGTCGCCGGAGGGCATGACGACGCAGAGGTTGCGGTCGCTTGCCAGCGCCTGGATGCGGGTGCCGGTGACCCAGTCGGTGTAGTTGCCGAGGATGCCGTGCAGCAGGTAGAGGGTCTTAAACGGCTTCTTTTCCGGTACCGGCATACCGGGGAAGACCATCTTGTCGGTCGGGATGACGACGTTGATGGTGACGGTGCGGGCCAGCGACTTGGAGAAAAAGTTCAGGGTTGCGAGTGCCATAGGGCAGACCTTCTTTCATATAGATTCTGGAGACTATTATAACAGATTTTGGTTACAATTTCCAGAGGAAA
>CALXKG010000190.1 GCA_944388825.1 uncultured Clostridia bacterium
ACATAGGGGCCGTAGGCGCGGGCGTCGTCCCCGCGGCCGGGCAGCTCGATCTTGATGACGTTGGCGCCGAGGTCGGCCAGCATCGCCCCGCAGTAGGGCCCGGCGATGACCCGGGTCAGGTCGAGGATGGTGATGTTTTCAAGGGCAAGGTGTTCGGACATAGGTGTTCCTCCGTTTGATAAGGATAAAGCCCCTGCGGGTCCGGCAGGGGCTTTGAAAATCAGGTGAATTCTGAAATAAAATAGTATTGCCGCGTTTCGAGATCGAAAAAGCATACTACTTGATCGTTACCACCGTTTTTCGTTACAATCTGCCACAGGTAGCGGTGTGAAAAGTCGGGCAATTTTTCTTCCGGGACTGGAAGGGGACTAAGAAAGGATTTCGCCAGCGTTTCTGCCTGCCGATTCGGGCCTATCTGAAAATGGAAATTGAAATCGGCTCTCCCGTCGTCGGAGTAGACAATGTAAACTTCCCCGTCGCCCAGAAACCCCTGGTTGCTGATGCTGTATTCCTCCGTGAGCCCACGGGGGATTTCAAATGCCCAGCTGCTGGCCAGCCATCGTAAAGAACTGTCGGATGGTTGTACGGTGTAAAGCCCAACAGCCAGAAAGATGACATCCATGACGATTAAAAAGAAAAGCAGCAGGGATTTGAGATCTTCATGGGTATTTTTAGCCGATGCAAGAGCGGAAAGCGCCTGCCGCGCCGCGTTTTCGTCCCCCGGCTCACCTGCGAGGATATCCGCCATTGGGGCATCCAGCGCCCCGGCGAGCTCCGCCAGTTCGGCGCCGTCGGGGAAAAAGCGGCCTTCTTCCCAGTGCTCCACCGTTTTGCCGGGGACGTTTATCCGGTCGGCGAGGGCGGAAACCGTCAGGTTTTTCCTCTCCCGCAGCGCCGCGATAAAAGCGCCCTGTTTTACAAATGGCCTTTTCCGCATATACGCGCACCCCTTTCTTTCCCTATTACAAGAAATTATACAGGGATTGCGCCCGGATGTCAACTTTTCCCGGTAAAGCCTGTGTAAAGTAAAGATTTTTTGCTATTGGAGGCTCTCCTGCCCGCCCGGAGGCAAAAGGCAGGAGAGCGGGAGGTAAAGCGGATTATTTCTTTTCCAGCGTATCCAGCTGGTCGTCCGGGTAATCGACCTTCATCCGCATGAAGGCGCTGCCCATCGACTTGCCGAGGGAGTCCAGCCGCAGCGAGAAGGTAGCGCCGCCGCCGAGGGCGTGCTTCATCACGAAGTTGAAGCCGTGAAGCGACGGCACCTCGTACCGGGTGACCTCCCCCTTGACCATGTCGCCGAAGTAGGCCTTGACCTTTTCAGGCGTGACCTGTTCCCTGATCAGCTCGTAGTCCTTGGGGTCCCGCGCGTAGACGCAGACGTTGCTGGTGTCGCCCTTGTCGCCGGAGCGGCCGTGGGCGATCTGATTTAAGTAGATTTTAGCCATCTTACGCCCTCCTTATTTGATCTCGAGAATGTGGGACTGTAAGTGCAGCGCGTCCCGGGGGATCAGCGTCGGCCAGAGGCCGATGACCTCCTGGATCTTCGCCCGCCCGCCAAAGAAGGAGGCGCCGGGAGGGCCGTTGAGCTGGAGCGGCGCAAACTCGGGCACGATCTTCGCGCACTCTTCCTTGGTCTTGGTGCGGATGGCGATCCGCAGGACGACTTCATTGAGGTCCTTGACCTCTTTCGGGTCGATCTCGGCGACGTCCAGATGGAGGGAGTTGAGGCCGATGTAGTCGATCCGGATGTCCTCGTACTGGAGGCCCTTCCGCTTCATCTTCTTCATGATGATCTCGGCGGCGTAGTGGGCCTTTTCATAGGCGTCCGGCCAGGCGAAGGAGAGCATCCCCGCGACCTTGTAGCCGGCGTGGTAGCCGATCGACAGCTTGAGGGTGTCGGGGCGGGGCTTGCCCTTGACATTCCCGACCCGGACCCGGTTCTCGCCCTGCTGGGTGAGGGTCGCGTTACTAATATCGACGACGACGTCGGGGGTGACATAGTTGGCCGGGTCGTGGACCTCGTAGAGGAACTGCTCCTTGCAGGACTGCTCGCAGATGATGCCGCCGCAGTCGGGGGCCTTGGTGATCTCGAAGGTATCGGGGGTCAGCTCGGCGATCGGGAAGCCCAGCTCGTCCATCCGCGGGACGCCCCGCCAGTCGTACATATAGTTGCCGCCTGCGCCCTGGCCGCCACATTCCAGCAGGTGCCCGGCCATGATGCCGCGGGCGAGGTTGTCCCAGTCGTCGGCGGCCCAGCCCATCTTATACATCGTGGGCGCGAGGAAGAGGGCCGAGTCGGTGGAGCGGCCGGTGATGACGACGTCCGCGCCCTGCTGCAGGCAGGCGAGGGTCGGCTCGTGGCCGAAGTAGACGTTGGCGTTGAAGATCTTGTCCTTTACTTCGTTAAAGTCGCCGACGTCGTCGATGTTCTTGAAGTCGACCCCTTCGGCCAGAAGCCGCGGGATATCGTCGGTCAGGTCGTCGCCGGTCACATAGCCGATCTTCAGGCCATGCAGCCCCTTTTCCTCGGCGATCTGCCGGATGCCGTCGACACACCCTTCGATGTTCATGCCGCCGGCGTTGGTGAGGATGCCGATCTTTTTGCGGAAGGCCTCCTCGCCGCAGGCTTTATACAGCCCGAGAAAATCCCGCGCGTAGCCCGCCGCGGGGTTTCTGATCTTCTGCCGCGCCAGGATCGACATCGTCAGCTCCGCGAGATAGTCGCAGGCCATATAGTCGAGAGGCGCGGTGTGGACCATGTGGATGGCCGCGTCGTTCGAGTCGCCCCAGAACCCCTGGCCGCCGCCGATGATCACCTTATCCATCCTGTCAACCGTCCTTTCTGCCGGCTGGGGCCGCATTTATACCATACTCCCCGATATTCCGGCCGGTTTTTTGTATTGCCTCCCCAATATGGGGCGGCTCCAAACCTTGTATCTCAAGTATAACGTTTTAGTTGACGCTTGTCAATAGCTTTTTGAAAGATTTTCTTGACTTTTTTTTGTCGGTTTAGTACAATTTATAATGTAGCGGTGCGGCTTGCCGCCCGCGATGGATATGGATCGCAGAAGAAAAAAGGCCCGCCTGTGAACGGACACGGGCGGCGCATGACAGATGACGGAGGTTTTAAAACCATGTCAACCATCCGCGAAGTCGCGGCGCTGGCGGGGGTGTCCCTCAGCACCGTTTCGATCGTGATCAACGGCCAGGCGGCGGAGCGCAAGATCACCGACGCCACCTGCCGGAAGGTCTGGGCGGCGGTGGAAGCCCTTGATTACCGCCCGAACATCGCCGCCCGCAAGCTGCGGGTGCCGGACAGCGGGACGCTGACCCTCGCCCTTTACTGGGCCAACGACTTCCGCACGACCCTGCTTTCCCGCTTTCTGGCCGGGATGCAGCGGGAACTGGCGGCGCGCCCCGATATCGAGCTGATGGTCGTCACCTATCCGACCGGCGGGCTCTCCCGCCAGCGGTCGCTCATCGACGGCCGGCGGTTTCACGGCGCCATAGTCGCCAATGCCTCGGAGGCGGATATCGCCTTTCTGGAGGAACGCAAGTTTTCCTTCCCGGTCGTCCTCTACAACCGCGAAAGCCCGTCCTACTCCTTTGTGACGGTGGACGAGGGAAAGATGGGGCGGCTGGCGGCGGAAAAGCTGCTTTCCTTCGGGCACAAAAACATCTGCGTCCTGTCTGCCCCGCAGAAGTTTGCCTATATGCGGGAGCGGGACGAGGGCCTGATAGCCGCTTACCAGGAGGCCGGCTACCCGATCTACGAGAGCCGGATCATCGAGACCGAATCTTCCCTCGCCGGCGGCGCGGCGGCCTGCCGGCGGATACTGGACGGGGCGGTGCCCTGTACCGCTTTTTACTGTTCTTCCGACGCGATCGCGCTGGGGGCGCTCCGGACCCTGTACGACCGGGGGCTGAAGGTGCCGGAGCAGATGTCGGTTTTAAGCATCGGCAACGGCGAGCCGTCGGTCGCCGCCTACGCGATCCCGGCCCTTTCCAACATCTACCTTCCGATGGAAGCGATGGCGGAAAAATGCCTCCAGCTGATCCTCCAGCAGATCGCCGCCCACGACGGGGCGCTGCAGCAGATCTACCTGGATACGCCGGTCTACCTGCGGGAGAGCCTCGGCCCCGCCCCCGTCCGGCAGGCAAAAGGCCTATTATAAAAAGGAAAGGCCCGCCCGTTGCGGGCAGGCCCTGTAAGATTGGCAAAGGGGTCATTGGCAGAACTTTTCCAGATAGATCGCCGTGTCGGTAAACAGGATGCGGTCCTCCACCCGGTAAGCCCGTCCGGCCCCGAACAGCAGCACCCGGGAAGAATGGGGGAG
>CALXKG010000191.1 GCA_944388825.1 uncultured Clostridia bacterium
GCCCGGAAAAGGAGTACCATCTGGAGATCAACGCCCTGACCCCCCTCTTCGCCGAGGAGCTGTTTTCGGTCGCCGAATCCTGCGGCATCCGCTTTAAGGTCGCCCGCCGCAAGGGGTGCGAGATCCTCTATTTGAAGGAGAGCGAGCAGATCGAGGACTTCCTGACCCTGATCGGCGCGCCGGTCTCCAGCATGAAGCTGATGGAGGTCAAGGTCGTCAAGACGGTCCGCAACCACGTCAACCGGACGACCAACTGCGAGACGGCAAACCTCAATAAAACCGTCTCGGCGGCCGCCGCCCAGCTGCAGGACATCCGCTACATCCTGGAAAACGCCGGGCTTTCCTATTTGGACCCCGACCTGCGGGAATTGGCCGAGCTGCGGCTCCAGAACCCGGAGATGTCCCTGCGGGAGCTGTCCCAGACCCTCTCGGCCCCGATTTCCCGCAGCGGCGTCAACCACCGCCTCAAGCGGATCGGCGAGGCAGCCCGCCGGCTGCGGGAGAAAGCCTGACGGCCTGGCGCCGCCCATTTTACAATTTACGCACGCAAAAAAAGCCGGGCAGTTTCCTGTCCGGCTTTTTGCATCTGTGGGAGAAGAATTACTTCAGCTCGACCTTCGCGCCAGCGTCTTCGAGTTTCTTCTTCATCTCTTCGGCAGCGTCCTTCGCAACGCCGGCCTTGACAACGCCAGGAGCGCCGTCGACGATCGCCTTGGATTCCTTCAGGCCCAGGCCGGTGACTTCCTTGACAGCCTTGATAACAGCGGTCTTGGCATCGCCGATCTCGGTGAGGACGACGTCGAACTCGGTCTTTTCTTCAGCAGCGGGAGCAGCGGCGCCAGCGGCGACGACAACAGCGCCGGCAGCGGCGGAAACGCCGAATTCCTCTTCGATGGTCTTAACCAGCTCGTTGAGCTCGAGAACAGTCAGAGACTTGATCTCTTCGATCATAGCAGTAATTTTTTCAGAAGCCATGATATTTACCTCCATGTAATAAGATTTAGGGGCGCCCGTAAATAAAGCGGGCAGGGTGTGCCGCGTAACTTACGCGGTAGCCTCTTCGGCGGGCTCGTCCTTCTTGGCGATCTGGTCGATGACAACCGCGAGGTTGCGGATGATGCCAGAGAGGCCGCCAGCCAGCTGGGACAGCAGGACTTCTCTGGACGGGATGGACGCGATGGTCTCAACACCGGCCGCGTCGAGGACGTCGCTCTCAATAAAGCCGCCCTTGACGTTGAAGCAGTCCTTGTAGTTCTTGGCGTACTTCGCGATGATGCGGGCGGGCGCGGTCGCGTCGGAATCGGAGAGCGCGATGGCGGTGGTGCCGTCCAGGTGCTTCGCCAGTTCCTCGAACTTGCCGCCGGTGACCGCAAAGCGGATCGCCGAGTTCTTGTAGACCGAGTAATGGACGCCGGCTTCGCGCATTTCTTTACGGAGCTGGGTGTCGTCGGCGACGTTGATGCCCTTGTAGTCGACCAGGACGCCGGCTACCGAGCTGTCGATCTTCGCCTTTAACTCTTCTACGACCTTCTGCTTTTCCAGTAAAACTTTGTTGCTGGGCAAATCGATTCACCTCCACAGATTTGGTATGTGATCCGAAAAGCTCGTCAAAACGAAAAGCCTTCCCATGTCCAAAACACAGGAAGGCAGAAATATCGCTATTTCGCTTTCTTCCTCGGCAAGCTGCGGGATCGTCCGCAATTATACCGGCGGGGCCGGAACTTGCTGTCTTTGGATCACAGCTTTTTTATTATAACAGGCGTAACCCCTTTTGTCAAGGGCTTTTTGCATTTTTTTCTCACAGGAATCCAATCGAGCCGTATCGCGGCCAAATCCCGCTAAGCGGCGTCGGTTATGGTTAAAGCCGCCGGTATCACCATTTATCCGGTTACGAATGCCGCCCCTTTTCATACTTCCCGATTCATTTCTTCTTCCCGCCCTTCATCGACCCGGCCGTGTAGGCGGTCACCATGACAAACCAGACAAGCAGCACGGCCGCCGCCGGCAGCGGCCCATACCCGAACGGCATCGCCCCGATCGCCGTCACCAGGAAGAGGGCAAGGCAGGCATGGATCCCCGCCCGGAAGCCCTGGTAGCCGCAGCGGTAGATCTCCAGCTTCTCCCGTTCGTCGCAGCTTTCCATCCAGTCCTTCTGGAACTTTGTGCTGTAGATGCTCCCCTTCTTTTCGGGGTTTAGCAGCCGGCAGAAGTCGACCGTCTTCTGCTGGACGGCCACCTGCATGATAAACGAGAGGAAGAACAGCCCAAGCCCCAGAAAGGTCTTCCAGATTTCGATCTTGTCGATGGTCGCCAGCAGCACCGCCAGCGAAAACATCAGCCCCAGCTGGTGCAGGCCATTCAGGTAGAGGGCGATCGACCCCAGCTCCTCGGCCTTTTCCCGGCCCGCTTCGTCCTCTTCCGCCAGCCCCTTCGCCCGCTTCCGGGCGGCCAGCAGCAGGATAAGCGACGGGACGCCGGCCAGGACGGTCACGGCGATTGGCAGCACGGCCGCCGCCCGCTTCCAGACGATGTCCAGCACCGCGAGGGTAAACCCGGCGCCGGTATCGGCGAAATAGCCGATCCCGAATCCGATGCCGAACCCGACGACGAGGCAAACCAGCAGGATGGCCAAAAATTTCGGCAGCGCCTTTTTGTTGTCGGCGCGGATGATGCTCTTACGGTTCTTCTGGGACATACAGATCCTCCTTATCCAGCGAAAAAATCTCTTCGACGCTTACGCCGCAGATGGCGGCGAGCTTGAGCGCCAGCGTCACCGACGGGGAATAGTCCCCCCGTTCGATCTGGCTGATGGTCTGCCGGGACACCTGGGCCAGCGCCCCCAGTTCCGACTGGTTGAGGCTGAGCCTTGCCCGGTGCTCTTTCAAGCGGTTGTGCAGTGCCATAGCGCCCTCCTTTCCATGCATCTTTTCCTTGTCATTTTGCTTGTAATGCTTGTCAAAATGACAACTTTTCTTTACAACTCAAGGATACCATACCGGAAGCCGCCTGTCAAGGGCTTTTGAAAAATTTTTTCGCCGCCCCCAAAATCACGCCGACTGTTTCCGAAAGGTTAAATTTTCCCCACCGTTTGTAATTCATGCGGTTATCTGGTATACTGTAAGGGAGAAAAAACGCCATTGGCTGAAAAGAGGGGTAATATGGATCAAATCAAGCTGGCCACCGTCGGCAGCGGCAAAATCGTCCGTTCCTTTTTGACCGGCGCGCGGGAAAAGGCCCCGGCGCTTGTCCACACCGCCGTTTATTCCCGGACGCGGGAGCGGGGGGAGGCGTTCGCGGCGGAATGCGGGCTGCCGCTGGAAGCGGTCTGGACCGACCTGCCGGCTCTCGCCCGGTCGGGGGGGATCGACGCCGTCTACATCGCGACGCCCAACCGCTTCCATGCCGCGCAGGCGGAGGTATTTTTAAAGGCGGGCGTCCATGTCCTGCTGGAGAAACCGGCAGCGGTGACGCCGGAAGAGCTGTCGCGGCTCCACGCGGCGGCGGACGCGGGCGGCGCGGTGTTCATGGAAGGGATCATGGCCCCCCACCAGCCCCGTTTCGCGGCGCTGCGGGAGGCGGTGGGGCGGTGCGGCAGGGTATCCTCCGCCGTCTTCGACTTCTGCCAGCTCTCTTCCCGCTACCCGGCCCTCGAGCGGGGGGAAAAGCCCAACATCTTCAACCCGTCCCTCTGCGAAGGGGCGCTGATGGACATCGGCTACTACGGGGTCTATCTGGCGGCGGAGCTGTTTGGCCAGCCGGAGGAAATCTTCGCGCGGGCCACCTTCCTCCCGACCGGCGCGGACGGGGCCGGGAGCGCGGTCTTCCGGTACGCCTGGGGGAACCTGCTGCTCAACTGGGCGAAGGTCTCCCAGACCTGCGCCCCCAGCGGCGTTATGGGCGACCGGGGGACGGTCACCTTTTTCCCGGTCTCGCGGCTGAACGCCCTCACCTTCCACGGCCGGGACGGGTCGGAAGAGCCGCTGTTTGGCGAGGAGAGCCATGAAGCCTCCCTCGGCAACGAGGCGGCGGACTTTGCGCGGTATATTCTCGACCCCGCCGGGACGCGGGAAGAACAGCTGCACCACCGGAAAACGGGGATGCTCGCCTGCCGGCTGACGGAAGAAATGCGGCGGCAGTGCGGGATAAAGTTTAAATGAATAATGAGTAATGAAAAATGAAGAATGGAGGATCGGCCATTTCATGGCCTCCATTTGATTTTTAAGCGGCTGTGACATTTTTGTAAGGGAACAAAATGTGTCCAAGCGCAGCTTTTTGCCCCGCCCGCCCGTATATATACAGTAGGGGCAAACCCTGCAATAAACTGGAAAGAGATGAAAGAGATTGCATAAACTGAAAAAGGGCTTCTGCCTGCTGACAGCCTGCCTGCTGGCGGCGGGGGCGTTCAGCGGATGTTCCAGCGCCGGCGAGAGCGCCGCCGAGGTAAGCGGCAACCGGCAGGAGGAATCCGTCCCGGTATCCGAGCCGTCTTCCGCGCCGGAGCCGGAGCAGCCGGAGGAGACGGTGGTCCGCAACCCCCTGACCGGCGAGCCGGGCTATAACGAAGAGGCCCTCGGCCGGCGGCCGGTGACGGTGATGATCAACAACATCGGCCAGGCCCTGCCCCAGCGGGGGATCGCGGCGGCGGACGTGATGTTTGAGATCGTCGTCGAAGGGGGCATCACCCGGATGATGGGGGTCTACGCCGACATCGACCAGATCCCCTACGTCGGGCCGGTGCGGAGCGCGCGGCATTACTACGTCTCCCTCTCGGAGGGGTTAAACGCCATCTACACCCACTTCGGCGGTTCCCCGGCGGCCTACAATTACATCAGCCAGTACGCGGTCGACGACGTCGACGGCCAGTACGCCACCGGCATCTTCTACCAGGACACCTGGCGGGCGCAGACCTATGGCCGGGAGCACAGCTTCTTTATCGACGGGCCGTCCATCCGCGCCCAGGCCGAGTCGGAGGGGATCTCGCTCGACGGGGACTTTACCCCGCTGTTTGATTTCTATACCGATGAAATTTACGTCCCGGACGGGGGGACGGCGGACGACGTCTATGTCCCGTTTTCCGGCTCCTACAACGCCGGGTTTGTCTACGACGGGGCGGCCGGCCTGTACGAAAAGTACCGCAACGGCGAGCCCCATATCGACGCCGACACCGGGGAGGCGGTCGCGTATCAGAACGTCCTGATCCTCTATTCGGCCGTCTCGGCCTACGGCGACGGCACCGAGCGGCGGGAGCTGGACCTGTCCTCCGGCGACGGGTGGTTTGTCTCGGCCGGCGGGCGGGAGGCGGTCACCTGGGAAAAAGGCGGGGTGGAGGACCCGCTCCGGCTGTCCGGCCCGGACGGGGAGCCCCTTTCGGTCAACGTCGGGAAGACCTATATCTGCATCACCGACGGCGGCTACCGGGACAGCGTGACCTTTACCGGGGCGGGGGAATAACCGCTGCCGCCCAAACCAGAACCAGGAGGTTTCACCTATGCAGAAGATCCTCTTTATCGGCAACAGCCACACCTATTTCAACGATATGCCCGCGATGGTGGCCGAGCTGTTCCGGCAGTCGCTGGGGCAGGAGGCCCATGTGACGATGCTGGCCAGCCCCGGGATGTCGCTGCGCTGGCATTACGACCAGCCGGAGACGAAATTCAACATCCTGCGGGGCGGCTATGATTATGTCGTCCTCCAGCAGGCGACCCACCCCTTCGACGGGGCGGAGGCCCTTGCCCGGCAGGCGGGGCGGCTGATCCGGTGGGTGCGGGAGGCGAAGGCCACCCCCGTCCTCTACATGACCTGGGCGGCGAAGGACGACCCCGCCGGGCAGGCGGAACTGACCGGCGCCTTCACCCGGCTGGCGGAGCGGGAGAACGCCCTGCTGGCCCCGGCGGGGGAAGTCTGGGCGGCGGTGCGGAAGGGCTGCCCGGAAGCGGAGCTTTATTTCCGGGACGGCCGCCACGCCAGCCCCCTCGGATCGGCCATCGCCGCCGCTTCCATCTTCCACGCGATCACCGGCGCGGCCCTGCCGGAGGCGTCCGATCTCTTCTGGGCCGGGCGCGGCGGGGATGAAAAGGCGGTTTCTATCGTCAAAATGACCTTATTTGGCGCGGAAAAGGGTTAATTTTGGACAAACTTTCTCCCTTTTTTGATATTTTTGCAAATTCACCTTCCCTTTTCCTGCCACTTGTGGTATACTTTAATCAGGAAGAACTGTACGCGAGGAAAGGAATCAATCTATGTTAAACAATGAGAAGAAAAATTTTATCGAGTTTATGATGAGCGCCGATGTCCTGCGGTTCGGCGAGTTCAAGACCAAGAGCGGGCGGCTGTCCCCCTACTTTGTCAATACCGGCAACTATAAGACCGGTTCCCAGATCGACACCCTCGGCAAATACTACGCCGCGCTGGTCAAAGAGACGGTGGGCGACCGGTTCGACGCGATGTTCGGCCCGGCCTACAAGGGCATCCCGCTGGCGGCCGCCTGCGCCGGCGCGCTCGCGCGGGAGTATGGGATCGACAAGCCCTACTTCTTCAACCGCAAGGAGGTAAAGGACCACGGCGAGGGCGGTTCCCTTATCGGCTACAAGCCCGCAGACGGGGACAACGTCATCATCATCGAGGACGTCATCACCGCCGGCACCGCCGTCCGGGAGACGGTCCCGGTCTTAAAGGCCGCCGCCGACGTCAAGCTCACCGATATGTTCATCTCGGTCAACCGCTGCGAGGTCGGCACGACCCCCGGCAAGACCGCCCTGATGGAGGTAAAGGAAGAGTTCGGCATCACCGTCCATTCGATCATCAGCGTCGCCGATATCCATGAATATCTCGAGGGCAAGCCGGAGTACGCCGCCGTCCTCAAGCTGATGGACGCGTACATGGAGAAATACTGCATCCTGTGACCCTGCTATTGCCGGTGCCGGGCGGGCCCGGGCCGGAAGGCCTGTTTTCCGCCGCGCCGGCCGCCGGAAAAACTGGATTTCGTTTTTTATAATCATGAGAAACCGCTTCCCGTTGGCAAAGAACCGGTTTTTCGTCTTATGAAAGAGAGGATCCGCATCCCGGGCTCCTCTCTTTTTTTACAAAGGGGGATTATGGATCCGGGCCCTTCCCCGTTGGAAGGGCGGTAAAGGAGGTGCCGCAATTATGCTGCCACAGAACGTTGAAAAAGAAATGCATCTCTGCCGCGCACAATACCTGCGATTTTTCCGTGTACGGCAGGACCGTTTGGGGAAGAACCCCCATCCTGTAACCGGGGCCGCCCCGCTGAAAGGACAGCAGGCGGCCCTCGACGCGGCGTTCCAGGGGAGCCTCCGTCTGCTGACCGACCCCGACCGGCAGATCATCCGCCGGCTGGTCGACCGGGAGGCGGTCGAGCGGAAGTTCCTGCTTCTCGACCGGCTGGTCGACCATGACCCCGGCTTTAAAGCGCTGGGCAACATCGAGCGGGAGGCGGCCGCCGCCTGCGGGGGGAACCTGTCCGCCGCCGCCCTTGAAGGGGCGGGGCTGGGCAGCCTCGGGGTCGGCAACCCGGACGCGGTGATTTTGACGGCGCTGATGCTCCGGTCGCTGTACGAGACGGCGCTGCTTTACGGCATCCCGGTCGACCGGCCGTGGGAATGCGACCTCGCGCTGATGGTCCTCTCCTCCGCCTTTTCGTCGGGGGAGGACGCCTATCAGGAGGAACGGGAGCTTTCCCGGGCGCTGGACGCGCTGTCGGAGGGGGCGTGCTTCCGGGTCGACCGGGAGCGGCGGGTCTGCAAGGCCGCCGGGCGGATGGCGGGGAGCATGAGCCTGCAAAAGTTTATCCAGGGCATCCCGGTCGTCGGGGTGTCGGGGATGTTTTTCAACACCGCCGCGATGACCCGCCTTTCGGCCCTCTGCCGCTGCGTCTACAAGTACCGGTACCTGGCGGGGAAAAAGCGGGCCTACCGGCACTATGGGACGTGAAGGGTTAGCGGACGCGGGCATACCGTGGAGGCCGTTCTTCGGACATCTGCCTTCGTTTGGGAGAGTGCAGCCGCGATACCATGAAAATGGATCTCGATGATATTTTCACAGCCCGGTTGTAACTTCCCGCAAAGTGTGGTACAATACCTTCATACTGCCCGCCGGCGGCGGGGCGAAAGGAAGTGCGTCCGTGGAATCCCTGCGGAAAGTAAAACTCTATACAGACGGCGCCTGCAGCGGCAATCCCGGCCCGGGCGGCTGGGGGGCGATTTTGGACTGCGACGGCTACCGCAAGGAGCTGTCGGGCGGCGAAGCGCAGACCACCAACAACCGGATGGAGCTCTTAGGCGTCATCAACGGGCTGGAAGCGCTCAAGTACCGCTGCGACGTGACCCTGATCTCCGACTCCAAGTACGTCATCGACGCGATCACCAAAGGCTGGGCGGCCAAGTGGCGGAAAAACGGCTGGATGCGCAACGCCCGGGACAAGGCGCTGAACCCCGACCTCTGGGGGCGGCTTCTGGACCTTCTGGACCGGCACCAGATGCACTACCAGTGGGTCAAAGGCCACGCCGGCCACCCGGAGAACGAGCGGTGTGACCAGCTGGCGGTGGCGCAGTCGAAAAAGTTCGGGGCAAAATGAGGATGGACGGGGATCGGATGGGCTGCCCGTCCTTTTCGGTAAAAAAGCGATAGGAAGGGACCGGAATGGAGAAGAAAGTGTTGGTCGCCCTGTCGGGCGGCGTCGACAGCGCGGCCTGCGCCCGCCTGCTGATGGGGGAGGGGTATCAGGTCGCCGGGTGCGTCCTCAAAATGTCCCCCGCCCATGAAACTACGGTGGAGGACGCCAGGCGGGCGGCGGAAGAACTCGGCATCCCGCTTTATGTCAGGGATATGCAGGCGGGATTTACCGGGGTCGTCCGGTATTTTGTAGACGAATACGCGTCCGGCCGGACGCCGAACCCCTGCGTCGTCTGCAACCCCACGGTCAAATTCAGGGGGATGCTGGCGGCCGCCGACGAGCTGGGCTACCCCTATATCGCGACCGGGCACTATGCCGGATTGCGGCGGGAAGGGGGGATCTCCTACCTCACCCGGGGCGCGTCCGTCGCCCGCGACCAGTCGTATATGCTTTGCAGGCTGGGCCAGCGGGAACTCTCCCGGCTGATCTTCCCGCTTTCCGATATGCAGAAACCGGACGTCCGCCAGGTCGCCGGGGCGGCGGGGCTTTCCTGCGCCGGCAAGCCGGACAGCCAGGAGATCTGCTTCATCCCGGACGGCGATTACGCGGGGTTTATCCGGGCGCGGAAGGGCAATTTTCCGGAGGGGGATTTTATCTCCCCCGAAGGAAAACCCTGCGGAAAGCATAAGGGCATCATCCACTATACCGTCGGCCAGCGGAAAAAGCTCGGCATCGCCCTCGGGAAGCCGGCCTTTATCAAAAGGATCGACCCCCTTTCCAACCGCATCTACCTCGGCTGGGGCGGGGAAGAATATGAACGGGAAATCACCGTCTCCGGCCTCAGCGAGACCTTCCCCGGCGCGTTCCGAGACGGGATGCGCTGCGGGGCAAAGGTGCGCTCCCGGGCGGCGGTCGCCCCCTGCACGCTGACGCTGCTGGGCGGCGGCCGGGCGAAAGCCGTCTTCGACCAGCCGGAGCGGGCCCCCGCCCCCGGCCAGACGGCGGCGTTTTACGACGGGGAGGTCGTCCTCGGCGGCGGGTTTATTGAAGGAAAAATGAATGGTGAAGAATGACGGATGGAAATGCTGCGCATTTTAAGCAACAGCTTAACAGATAAGCACGCACTCCAAAGGCTCCCTCTCCGAGGGAGCTGGCCGCGCAGCGGACTGAAGGAGTGTGGTTAGACAGCTTGCTGTATAACCACATAAGCAAAATGGTTTGAAAGAAAAACAGTTTACGCTTATTTTTCCCACTCCTTCCGGCGCATCCGCGCCACCTCCCTCGGAGAGGGAGGCTGGGGTTGGCGCCTTCTGAAAAGTTGTATTGTTTGCATAACAATACACCCTTTCGGAAGGCGCATCCCCCGGCCGCGGACGCGCCGGAAGGAGTGGGCCATCCGACAGCTGAAAAAATCCCCGGCAGGAGGTGCGTACCTTCCGCCGGGGATTTTCCGTCAATCTTCTTTTTTCTCAGGTTTTGGTTCTTCTTTCGGCGATCCTTTCTCCCCGCCTTCCGGCTTTTCATCCTTTGGGGCCTCTGCGCCGGGGACCGGCTGGGCCCGCACCAGGTCTACCCTGCGGTCGTCGATCCGGACGACGGTAAACCGCCATCCGCCGAAATCGACATAGGGGTGGGTGCCGGGGTCAGGGAGGAACCCGAGGGTGTGGGAGATAAACCCGCCGAGGGTATCGTAATCCTCGTCCTCCGGGATCTCGATCGAAAGCAGCTCGTTTAAATCGTCCAGCTCGATCGTGCCGTTCAGGATATAGTCGCCCTCCCGGAGCTTGCGCACTTCCACCTCGGGCGGGTCGTACTCGTCTTCGATGTCGCCGACGATCGACTCGAGGATATCCTCCATGCAGACGATGCCGGCGGTGCCGCCGTACTCGTCGACGACGACGGCGATATGGGTCTTGCTGCTTTTAAACTTCGCAAACAGCGCCCGGCAGGCGGTCGACTCGGGGATATAGAGGATCGGGCGGATAAAGCCGGTGATCGGCATTTCGGCGAGGTTTTCGTGGACGCCGTTTAACAGCCGCAGCAGGTCTTTGGCGTACAGGACGCCGATGATGTTGTCCACATCCTTTTCATAGACCGGGATCCGGGAGAAGCCGGTCTCGACCGCCAGCTTTGCCGCCTCGGCGACGGTGGCGTCCGATTCGGCGGCGGTGACGTCGGTGCGGTGGGTCATCACATCCCCGGCGGTGTTGTCGTCGAACGCGAAGATGTTCTCGATCATCTCCTGCTCGCTCTTTTCGATCGCGCCGGTTTCCGAGCCGGTGTCGACCATCAGCCGGATATCTTCTTCGGTGACCTTTTCCTCTTCCACTTCTTCCCCCCGCCGGATGCCGAAGAGGGCGCCCACCCCCCAGGAGATGACCCGTATCAGCCAGCAGAGGGGCGCGAAAAAGGCGGTCATCCCCCGCGTGAACCGCAGGCTTTTGAAGGCGATCCCGTCGGCGGACTTTTTGCCCAGCCGCCCGGGGAGCTTGCGGAAAAAGACGATAAAGAGGACCGAAACGATGAGCAGCGTAAAGACCGACGCGATCAGTTTCAGGACCCCGTCCGCCAGCAGGTCCGCCCAGAGGGAACGGGCCAGCGCCAGCGACCAGCCGTAGCCGAGCCACCCGGCGGTGACCGCGGTCAGGCACCCGAAGAAAGAGCTGAGGGTGCGGATATTGTCCAGGTAATAGCTGCCGCCTTCCAGCAGCTTATCCAGAAGCTGCGCCGTCTTGTCTCCTTCTTCCACCCTGTCCCGCAGGGTGACGTCGGAGAGATGGGTAAGGGCCGAAAGCGCCATCATCGTATAAAACGCAAAGGCGCAGGCCAGGATCAGGATGGGCAAAAGCCACGTTCGACCGTCGTCCAAAATAGACTACCTCCTGTTTTCTGTCGTGCATCGAAAGATGCGGGCCATATCTGCCGGGCGGTTCCCGGCAGCAATTATTATTCATTATAACCTTTTCTGCCGGGGTTGTCAACCATAAAATTGTCGTGATTGCCGGGTAAGGGGAATGTCAGGATATGGAAAAGCCTGCCCGCCGGGCGTCCGGCGGGCAGGCTCCGCGGCCTGTACAGGGTGCTGGCGTCCCCTTAGTCCCACGGGTCGTCCAGCTTGGTCGGGACCGCGTCTTCCGGCACCAGGCAGCAGTACCCGCCGGCCGGGACGACGGTCGACAGGAATTCTTCCTGGGCGGCCTTGACGGTCTCCGGCTGTTCGTAAAGGTCGATGGCGGTGGCGGCGATGACCTTGCCGGCGGCGATGACGCCCTTATGCCCGATCGAGGTATGGCCGCAGGAGACGTTCTGCCAGCTGTGGCCGGGCGCGCCGGCGACAAAGCCGACCGCGCTCGCCTGGACCGTCGGCACCAGCCAGGAAACGTCGCCGACGTCGGTCGAGCCGGGGCTGACCTTGTTCGAATGGACAAAAGGCATCAGGAAGTCGTTTAAGACCTTCTTGCCGCCGTCCGACAGCCGGGCGATCTCACGCTGGAGCTCCGGCTCCTCGTAGATGTCCGCCTTGCCGGGCAGCCCGTCGGAGGGGATCTCGTACCCGTCGACGATCGCCTTGGCGTAGGCCAGCTCTTCGTCGGTATAGTGGGGGACGCCGATCTCCTCAAAGTTTTTGTACATCAGCTTTTCCAGGACGAGGTTCGGGACGGTGTTGTTCAGGCCGTCGATAAACCGCTTTTCCATCTTGGTGTCGGTCATCATCGCGGCGGCCTCGGCAATCTTATCCACCCGCGCCTGGAGGGCCAGCACGTTTTTCGCCAGCTCGGAGCGCACCATGTACAGCACCCGGGCGTGGGGCTGTACGACGTTGGGGGAGTTGCCGCCGGCGTCGGTGATCGCGTAGTGGATGCGGTCCTTTTCCGGCATATGCTCCCGCAGGAACTGGACGCCGATGTTCATCAGCTCGACCGCGTCCAGCGCCGAACGGCCCTTTTCCGGCGCGCCGGCCGCGTGGGAGGCGATGCCGGTGAAGCGGTACTCGGTCTGGATGCAGGAGTTGGAGCTGCCGCTCTGGACGCCGTTGATGTTGGCCGGGTGCCAGGTCAGCGCGACGTCCAGCCCGTCGAAGACATGGTCGCGGGCGTAGAAGGACTTGGCGGCGCCGCCCTCTTCGCCCGGGCAGCCGTAGAAAATCACCGTCCCGTGGCCGGGGCCCATGTCCTGGAGGTATTCCTTGATCGCGCAGGCGGCCGCCATCGCGCCGGCCCCCAGCATATTGTGCCCGCAGCCGTGGCCGCAGCCGTTTTTGACCAGCTCTTCCCGGTGGGTCGCGCCGGCGACCTGGGAGAGGCCGGTCAGGGCGTCGTATTCCGCCAGCACGCCGATGACTGGCCTGCCGGAGCCGTAGGTGGCCTTAAAGCCGGTCTGGATGTTCGCGAGGGGGGATTCCACTTCGAACCCCATCTCCTTCAGCTTCCCGACGTAGAGTTCGCAGGAGCGGTACTCCATCAGCGAAAGCTCGGCATATTCCCAGACCTTGTCGGAAATGTCCGCGAAGATGTCCGCGTGTTTGTCCAGCCAGGAAAGGTATTTCTGTTTGTCTGCCATGATGACCATCCTTTCACAGGAAATGTGATTTGTATTGCGATTCTGGTTGCTTTTCAATGCCCCGGGCGGCGCAGAAACGTCCCGAAAACTGCGGCGCCGCGCGTCCGCAGTTCACCCGTTTGGGGCGGGGGATCCGGCCGCGGCGAATATCGGGTCCAGGGCCCTTTGGGTCCTGGCGAGTCCAGGCGCGGAGCCTGGCAGATTCCAAAGACAGAGTCTTTGGTCGCTGCCTTAAGGGCAGCGAAATATACATTCAAGAATAAAGGGATTCAGGAATAAAGGGAAAACGGGAACCGGAAAAACGGTTCCCGTCTGGATCAGTACAGAACCTTGCTTAAAAACTCTTTGGTCCTGGGGTTCTGGGGGCTGCCGAAGATCTCGGCGGGGGTGCCCTGTTCGGCGATGATGCCGCCGTCCATAAACAGCACCCGGTTGGCGACCTCCCGGGCAAAGCCCATCTCGTGGGTGACGATGACGGTGGTCATGCCGTCCTTCACCAGGTCTTTGATGACCTGTAAAACCTCGCCGACCATTTCGGGGTCGAGGGCGGAGGTGGGCTCGTCGAAGAGCATGACGTCCGGCTCCATCGCCAGCGCCCGGACGATCGCCAGCCGCTGTTTCTGGCCGCCCGAGAGCTTGCCGGGGTATTCGTCGAACTTATCCAGCAGGCCGATCCGGGCGAGCAGCGCTTTCGCCTGTTCGAGGGCTTCGGCCTTCGACTTTTTGCCCAGCATCGTCGGGGCGAGCATGACGTTCTGCCCGACGGTCATATGGGGGAAGACGTTGAAGTGCTGGAACACCATCCCCATCTTCTGCCGGTGGAGGTTGATGTTGACTTTCTTATCGGTGATGTCCACCCCTTCAAAGAAGACGTGGCCGCTGGTGGGCACCTCCAGGAGGTTTAAGCACCGCAGGAAGGTGGACTTGCCGCCGCCCGAGGGGCCGATGACCGTGACCACCTCGCCTTTGTCGATGTGGTCGGTGATGCCGTTTAACACTTCCAGCTTGCCGAAGCTCTTGTGGAGGTCTTCGACGCGGATCAAGGACTCAGCGCTCACTGGCTTTCAGCCTCCTTTCAAAGACCGAGATGCATTTGGAGAGGATAAAGGTCAGCAGGAAGTAGATGACGCCCACTACGATCAGCGGTTCGATCGGCATATACAGCGCGCCGGAGATCGTCTTGTACTGGGTCATCAGCTCGCCGGCGAAGAAGGTGGACGCAAGCGACGTTTCCTTGATGATCGAGACAAACTCGTTGCAGAGCGCCGGCAGGATGTTTTTGACCGCCTGGGGCAGCACGACCCGCAGCATCGTCTGGTGGCCGTTTAAGCCCAGCGACCGGGCCGCTTCGGTCTGTCCCTTGTCGACCGCATCGATGCCGGCGCGGATGATCTCGGCGACATAGGCGGTGGAGTTGACGATGCAGGCGACCGTGATGCTGGTAAAGTCGTCCAGCTCGATCGGCAGGATCATCGGCAGCAGGAAGTAGAAGAAATAGAGCTGCAACAGCATCGGCGTGCCGCGGATAACTTCGACATAGATGGTCGCCAGCAGCCGCAGCGGGTAAAAGACCCCGATATGGATCCGGCTGCGCCGCATGATCGCCAGAAGCGCGCCGAAAATGGTGCCGAAGAATACGGTGATCGCGCTCAGCAGCAGCGTGTAGCCGGTGCCGACCAGGAACAGGTTGCCGTACCTTTGCAGCATGAATATAATGTTGTCCAAAAACAGCAAGATGCGTTTCCCCCTTAAAACGTCACAAGACGCCGCCCGGACGGGCGGCGCAGCCTGTGGGATTATTCGTTGACTTCAAGGCCCAGCGACTTGGCCAGTTCGGTGGCTTCCGCTCTCCACTCGTCGTAGAGGCCCTGTTCCTGGACTTCGGCGATCGCCTTGTTGATCTCGGCCATCAGCGCGGTCTCGCCCTTGGTGCAGAGGACGACGTTGCCCTGGCTGGTGTAGTCAAACTCCCATTCGGCGATGCCGAGGGAGGGGTAGTTCTCGACATACATTCTCGCGGTATCGCCCGAGCAGGCCATCGCGTCGACCTTGCCGGTGTCGACCATCAGGATGCCGTCGCCGAGGGAGCCGATGATCTGGATCTCCGAATCGGGCAGCTGTTCGGTGGTCAGGTTGTACTGGAGCGAGCCGTTCTGGCATGCGATCGTCTTGCCGGCAAACGCCTCAGCCGAGTTATAGGTGGAGACCTCTTCGGCCGGGACGATCAGAAGCTGCCCGTCGTCAGAAGAGGAGTTGTAGGGTTCGGACAGCTCCATCCCCCGCTTGCGCTCTTCGGTGGGGGCGCAGCCGGAGATCATCATGTCCGCCTTGCCGGTGGAGATGGCCGCCTGGCAGGCCTGGAAATCCATCGCCTGGATCTCCAGCTCGACGCCCAGGTATTCGGCGATGT
The DNA here is from genome assembly GCA_944388825.1 of uncultured Clostridia bacterium. Classification (GTDB taxonomy): domain Bacteria; phylum Bacillota; class Clostridia; order Oscillospirales; family Ruminococcaceae; genus Faecivivens. Next base: position 15,603 of record CALXKG010000191.1, read on the forward strand.
ATTTGCCCAGCTCGATGTCGGAGCCGGCGTAGACCGTCTCGCCGGAGGAGATGTCCTCAAATTCCAGCGGGGCAAAGTCGGGGGAAGTGACCATCGTAATGACGCCGGCCTCTAAAATCTCGTCCAGCTTTTCGCCGGAAAGCGCGGTCTCTTCCGAAGCAGCGTCTTCCGACGCGCCCTCTTCCGTCGAAGCGGAAGCGGAGGTCCCGGAAGAAGAACCGGTGGAAGCGGTGGAAGAGGCGTCCGACCCGCCCGAACAGGAGGCGAGGACGGTGACGGCCATCAGGCCGGAAAGCATCGCGGTGAGGATCTTTTTCATATCGTTTTTTCCTTTCTGAAATAAGCTGGCCCTGGAAGGGGGGGCGCCCCCTGCGGCCGCGTGATCGCTTTATGTAGCCCTTTTGAATATTATGCAGTGTATGCAGCGGATATTCCAAGGGATGGTTATAATTATACCGTATTTTCGGAATATTTCCATCCGCATTGTGCATAAACTTCGGGTTTGTATTTTGTGACAATCTGTCGAAAATTGATTTTTATACAGTATGTTCCTGTATATGCGGCATAAGCCGTGCGGAAGGCGGAAAAAAACGCGCCGGACGCTTGACTTGCGGGCGGTTATTCTTTAAAATAGATATATTGAGTATGGCCGGGTATCCGGCGGAAAAGACAGAAAGGAAGCGCGCGTTATGCTGTACCCAGACCCATCCGCCCCGGACGGCCCTCTTGCCGGGCGGCCGTATCTCTATCTGCGGCAGAAAAAGGATTTCCCGGTCGCCCGCCGGCAGATCCGCTGGCATATCTGCCCCGAGATCGTCCGGCCCGCGTCCGGCCGGCTGACCGCCCGGGTGGACTGCCAGCCCTTCCCGATGGAGGCGGGGGACCTTCTGTACATCCCCGCCGGTACCCTGTACGCCTATGAGGCGGAGGAGGCGGAGCTGGACCGGCTGATCCTCTCGCCCGCCGCGCTCGCCCCGCCGGTGCGGCGGGAGGTGGGGCGGTTCCCCTTCTTCTGCATCCGGGGCGGGAGCGGGGAAGCGGCGGAGCTGCTTTCCGGCCTGCTGGACGAGCTTGCGCTGCTGGACCATCCGGCGGAACCGGCCGTTTCCCGGGTGCGGCAGGCGCTTGTCCTGGCCGCCGCCGGCAGCGGGACGCTGGTGGAGCCGCTGCGGGGCCCCTTTTCCGCCCGGCGGATCGCCCACCTGCGGGAGGCGCTGGAAGTGATCGACGAGCGGATCGGACAGCCGGTCCGGCTGCCGGAACTGGCGCAGGCGGTCGGGCTGTCGGAAAAATACTTCTGCCGGTTTTTCCTTGAAATGACCGGCCAGACGCCGGTCGCCTATATCAACCGGCTGAAGGCCGAGCGGGCCTGCGACCTGCTGATCGCCGAGGAGCTGCCGGTCAGTGAAGCGGCGGCCCGGCTGGGCTTCCACGACGTCAACTATTTTATCAAGCTGTTCAAGCGGTTTACCGGCCTGACCCCCAGGCGGTTTGCCGGGCGGTACTACCGGTGCGCCAGTTACCCGTTGGAATATTGAGTTTTTATTATAACAACTTAATGGATACGCACTCACTTCAAAGGCTCCCTCTCCGAGGGAGCTGTCATCGAAGATGACTGAAGGAGTGGGGCTGGACAGCAAAGCTGTCTAGCCCTATAACCGAAATTTCTTAAAGGAAAAACAGCTTTCGCTTGTTTTTCCCACTCCTTCCGGCGCATCCGCGCCACCTCCCTCAGGGAGGGAGGCCGGGGTTCGTGCCTTCCGAAAAGTTGTATTGTTAGTATAACATTGAACAGAAATATTCCCGGAAGGCCGCCTGTAAACCGTGCGCCCTTCCGGGATTTTCCTTTGCTCTTTTAAACAGGCAGCGGGAACTCTTCCCCATCCACCGCCGCCCGCAGCAGCCGGTCGCCCGCGTAGACCAGCTTCAGCGAGAAAAAGGGGCGTCCTTCGGCCAGCAGCCGGAAGAAGACTTTATCTCCTTCCCACATCGGCAGCGAAAGGGCCTCTTCCTTCCCGACCCACCGCAGCTCCCCCTCCGGGCAGCCGGGGAGCGGGGCCCCGGAAAAATCCCGGCAGGTGAACAGGAACATATACTCGGTGGGATAGCGGTCGTTGACAAAGGTGACGATCCCCCGCAGGCGCGGCTTTTCCATCCGGTAGCCGGTCTCTTCCCGGACCTCCCGGCAGGCGCAGTCCTCAGGGGATTCCCCTTCTTCGAACTTGCCGCCCACCCCGATCCACTTGCCCCTGTTGGGGTCGTCCGCCTTTTTGACCCGGTGGAGCAGCAGCAGCTTCCCGTCCCGTTCGAGGTAGACCAGGCTGGAGAGCTGCATCAGCGCACCCCGGCGGCGGCGCGGAGGGCGTCCGCCATGTCGGTCTTTTCCCAGGAGACGCCGAGGTCTTCCCGGCCCATATGCCCGTAGGAGGCGAGGGAGCGGTAGATGGGCTTTCGGAGGTCCAGCCGGTTGATGATCGCGGTCGGGCGGAGGTCGAAGACCTTTTCCACCGCTTCGCCGATCTTTTCGTCCGGCAGGATGCCGGTGCCGAAGGTGTCGATCATGATGGAGACCGGTCGGGCGACGCCGATGGCGTAGGCCAGTTCGATCTCGCATTTTTTCGCCAGCCCCGCCGCGACGACGTTCTTCGCGACCCAGCGGGCGGCGTAGGCGGCCGAACGGTCGACCTTGGTCGGGTCCTTGCCGGAGAAGGCCCCGCCGCCGTGGCGGGCGTAGCCGCCGTAGGTGTCGACGATGATCTTCCGCCCGGTGAGGCCGGAGTCACCGGCGGGGCCGCCGACGACGAACCGGCCGGTGGGGTTGACAAAGTACCGGGTATCCGCGTCCAGCAGCTTTTCCGGCACGACCGGACGGACGACCTCCCGGATGACGTCTTCCCGGATCTGTTCGAGGGGGATGTCGTCGGCGTGCTGGGTCGAGACGACGACCGTATCCACCCGGACCGGGACCCCGTCTTCATACTCGACCGTGACCTGGGTCTTGCCGTCGGGGCGGAGGTAGGGGAGGACGCCGTTTTTGCGGACGGCGGTCAGCCGGCGGGCGAGGGCGTGGGCCAGCGAGATGGGCAGTGGCATCAGCTCGGGGGTCTCGTCGCAGGCGTAGCCGAACATCATCCCCTGGTCGCCTGCGCCGTTTTCAAGGGCTTCCGTCCCCTCTTTTGCTTCGAGGGACCGGTCGACCCCGAGGGCGATATCGGCCGACTGCTCGTCGATCGAGGTGAGGATCGCGCAGGTCTGGCCGTCAAAGCCGTATTTGGCCCGGTCGTAGCCGATGTCGAGGATGACCTGGCGGGCGATCTTCGGGATATCGACATAGCAGCTGGTGGTGATCTCGCCCATGACCATCACCAGGCCGGTGGTGCAGCAGGTCTCGCAGGCGACCCGGCCGTCCGGATCCTGGGCCAGGATCGCGTCGAGGACGGCGTCGGAGATCTGGTCGCAGATCTTGTCGGGGTGCCCTTCGGTCACCGATTCGGAAGAGAAAAAGGTTCTTGCCATCGTTGTACCTCCTTGTACAGACAGAAAAGGTCGTTGGGTGCATGGGCCGGGAGGCGGGCAAACAGAAAAGCGCCCGCGGCGGACGCGGGCGCTGAATGGGACCATTCGTATACCCTCATCTTTCGATCGCGTCCGCGTCGTAGGATTTGGCACCGTTTCCGGAAAACCGGAGGGTTGCCGTGGCTTCACAGGTCCTGTACCTCCACCACTCTTGATAAGGTGATTATCGTAGACCATTATAGCCGCGGGAAGCGGATTTGTCAATATCCGGCGGCGAATTTTGTCGGGAAAGACACATTCGCGGCGGAAAGGCGCCTCTTTCCGGTCGATTTTTCGCCCTTTCGTACCGGCGGATATCTTTTGCAAAAAATTTACGCCGTATCAAAACATTTGTTTTAAATTCCTCTTGACAATTCATCCCCAATCTATTACAATAGGAAATGAAAATGGGGGAAGGTTGTCCGGCAGATCCGGCAGGCCTGTTGATGGAGAAAGGTCAAATGGCAAAAGATCCGAAAAACACAGCTGAACATTTTCATGTACGGGGCCTCCGGCCGCCCCACGAGGCCGCCCGCATCAAAAAGGCGCTGCGCACGGCGGCGGCGGTGATCCTGGTGCTGCTGGCGGCGGTGGCCGTCTGGTTTCTGGCCCGCAACCTGACCGACCTGGTCGCGATTTTCACGTCGGACGACCCGGCGGCCGCGATGGACGCGTTTCTGGACGGCAACCGGGCGCTCGGGGTCGCGGTGCTGTTCGGGGTGCAGGTGGTGCAGATCCTGCTCGCCTTTATACCCGGCGGCCCGATGCAGATGGTCGCGGGGGCGCTGTACGGCGGCTTTTTCGGCGGGCTGATCCTGCTGGCCGGGGCGGCGGCGGCCTCCCTGCTCATCTGGGAGCTGGTGACGCGGCTGGGGCAGGCGGCCATCGAGGCTTTCCACGACAAACAGTCGGCCGGCCGGCTGTTCCGCATCCGGGCCTTCCGGGAGGAAAAGAGCGCCGAGGCGCTGACCTGGGTGCTGTTCCTGATCCCCGGGGTGCCCAAGGACCTGCTCACCTATTTTGCGCCGCTGACGCCGATGAAGCGGGGGCGGTTTATCCTGATCTCCACCATCGCCCGGATCCCCGGCATCTTCCTGACCACCTTTGCCTCTTCCAGCCTGATGAACGGCAACTTCTGGGCGTCGGCGGCGCTGTATCTGTTGATGTTTGCCGGGGCGCTGGGCGGCGGGTGGTACTACCGCCGGCTGCACAGCGGCAAAAAGGGCGGTTCTCAAAAGCAAAAGGACGGGGAGTGACCCGTCCGGGAAAGTATGAAAGGATGAATGGTTTTGAATATTCTGATTGCGGGCTGCAGCAAGATCGGCGCATCCCTGGCCGGGCAGCTCTCGTCCGAGGGGCACGACGTTTCGGTCGTCGACCCCGTTGAAGGCTCCCAGAGCCTTCTGCCCGATGATTATGCCGGTTACTTTTCGACCGGCATCCTGATCGACGAGGACGTGCTGCGCAACGCCGGCATTGAATCCTGCGACGCGGTCGCGGCGGTCAGCGACAACGACAACGTCAACATCATGGTCGCCCAGATCGCCGCCAGGACCTTCGGCATCAGCACCGTCATCACCTCCCTTTACGACCCGGCCAAAGAGCAGCGGTTCTGCTCCCTTCTGACCACCGTCTGCCCCACCAACATCGCGGTCGCCTCCCTCAAGGGCTATATCCTCCAGCGGGAGCGCCGGCAGATCACCATGGGCTCTTCCACGCTGGACGTCTTCCTGATGCCGGTGCCGCCCCATCTGGTCGGCCGCCGGGCGGTCGACATTGATTCTCCCCGGGGGGAGATGCTGCTGGGCGTCCTCCGCAGGGGGGAGAGCGGGCTGGAGTTCCCGAAGGACGACCTGCGCCCGCTGGAAGAAGAAGACAAACTCGCCATTGTGCGGATCATTGACTAAGGAGGACGCGGGATGAAAGGGCAAACCACGATGAAAGTCATCATCATCGGCGGCGGGAAACTGGGCTTCTACCTTGCCAAAACGCTGCAGGAGCAGAAGCATGAGGTCGTCGTCGTCGAGGCCGACCGCCGCACCTGCGCGGAGGTCTTAAGCGGCCTGCAGATCCCGGTGATCTGCGGGGACGGCACCACCTCCGAGGCGCTCCGGGCCGCCGGGGCCGGGACCGCCGACGTCATCGTCGCCGTCACCGGCAAGGACGAACACAACCTGGTCGCCTGCCAGCTGGCCAAGATGATGTTCCCGGTCAAGAAGACGATCGCAAAGGTCAACAACCCCAAAAACGCGGGGATCATGCGGGAACTGGGCATCGACGTCGTCATCTCCTCGACCGACGCGATCGCCCGCCAGATCGAGTGGGAGGTCGACCTGTCCGGCTTCAAGTATATCGCCGCCCTGGGCCAGGGCGAGGCGACGCTGCATGAGATCATGCTGCCGGAAGATTTCGCCTATGCGGGGTATAAGCTGTCGGATATCCATCTGCCGCAGCAGTCGGTCATCGTCGCCGTCGAGCGGAAGTTTGAAGTCATCATCCCCCGTGGTAACACCCAGCTGTTTTCCGGGGATAAGCTGGTCGTACTGGTCAAGGGCAACGAGCTCGACCTGGTCCGCGACCGGCTCAAGCTCTGAAACTGACGAAAGGAGGGCCATCCGTGCAGAATAAAGACAGTAAGGCGATGCGGATCTACGAATATATCCGCAACTGCATCCAGAACGAGAACTTTTCCCCAACCGTGCGGGAGATCTGTGAAAACGTCGGCATCAAATCCACGTCGACCGTCCACTATTACCTCCAGCTGCTGGAGGACAGGGGGTATATCGTCAAGGACCCGCTGAAAAAACGGACGATCAAGCTCCCGGGCGGCGGCTCCAAGGCGGTGCCGCTGCTGGGCACCGTCACCGCCGGCATCCCGATCACCGCCATCCAGGAGGTGGAGGAGTATATCCCGGTCAGCAACCTGTCGGGCAGCGCCGAGGACTATTTCGCCCTCCATGTCCGGGGGACCAGCATGATCGGCGCGGGGATCATGGACGGGGACATCGTCATTGTCCGGCAGGTGCCGGTCGCCGACAACGGGGATATCGTTGTCGCGATGATTGAGGACGAGGCGACCGTCAAGCGGTTTTACCGGGAGGGGGGCCATATCCGACTCCAGCCGGAAAACCCCGAATTTGAGCCGATCATCACGACCGACGCGGTCATTCTGGGCAAGGTCGTCTCGCTGATCCGGAATTATGAGTAAGTTTGTTTACCGTGTGATTCTCTAAAGTTTGTGCTGCTCAAATAAAAATTAAAACTCCGCCGGTGTTTTCCATCGGCGGAGTCAGGCTGTCGAAAGACCAATGGACAAAACGCAAAATTGGCGCTGGCGTGAAAATCACGAAGAAACGGGCGGCGATCAGAAGTTTAGGGTCCAGCCCTTTTTAAAGGGCTGGCAGGAGTGGAGAGGGCAGAGCCCTTTCCCAGGCGCTCA
>CALXKG010000192.1 GCA_944388825.1 uncultured Clostridia bacterium
CCTTGCGGCTGTATTTGCCGATGGTCTTGTAATCGATGTTCTCGACCTTATCAACACAGAAAGCGCAGACTTTTCTGCGGGGCTTTCTGCCGCGGTTGTTTCTTTCCATGGAAGCAGGCTCCTTTCAGCGGAATTTGCGGGGCGGGTAGCCCCAAACATTTGCATTAGAAGGGGAGATCCCCGTCGTCGTTGTCCAGTTCTTCAAAACCGCCGCCGCCAAAATCGCCGACCGACAGGCTCTGACCCCGCTGGGGCTCCTCAAACCGGGGAGCCGGCTGCTGGAAATTCTGGCCGCCGTAATTCTGTCCGCCATAGCCCTGGCCGCCGTAGGACGCGTCGCCGTAGCTGGCGCCCTGGGAGCCGCCCTGGCGGGAATCGGCAAAATAGGCCTGGTCGACGACGACCTCGTAGGCCGTGCGCTTCTGGCCGGACTTGTCCTCGTAATTGCGGGACTGGAGGCTTCCTTCGACGCAGATCATCCGCCCTTTGGAAAAGTAGCGGGAGATGAACTCGCCGGTCTGCCGCCAGGCGACGCAGGAGATGAAATCCGTCTGCCGCTCACCGGACGCTTTGTTCTGGTAATTGCGGTCGACCGCGATCCGGAAGGTCGCGACCGAGATGCCGTTCGGCGTCTGGCGCAGTTCCGGGTCGGCTACCAGCCTGCCCATTAAAAAGATGCGGTTTAACATAACTGGTCCCTCCGAATCAGACTCTGGCGACGACCAGAGAACGCAGGACGCCGTCCGCGATTCTCAGTCTTCTCTCCAGCTCGTGGGGGAAGGACGGGACGCTGTTGAAGGTGTAGAGGACGTAGTAGCCTTCGCCTTCATCGTTGATTTCGTAAGCGAGGGCGCGCTTGCCCCACTCGTCGACCGACTCGAGCGTACCGTTGTCACGGATCAGGGACGCGAATTTTTCCACCGATTCCTTGATGGATTCTTCGCCCTGTTTCATGCTGAAAATAACAACTGCCTCGTAGTTTTCGTTCAGTTTTGCCATGATATGAGCACCTCCTTTTGGTCTTTGCGGCCCCGGCTGGCACCGGAGCAAGGGATGTCCCGGCGATAACGCCGCAACATAGCTATTATAGCAGGCCGGGGGCGGCTTGTCAATCTTTTTCTTCCCCCGCCCCGCCAAACATTCCCGGCTCCCCGCTACATCTTCTGTTCAAAATAGGCAGTGCGGTAGTGGGTGGGGGAGATGTTCCGGTGGTAGATAAAATACTTGATAAACTGGTTGGCGTCCCGGAAGCCGAGCAGCGCCGCGATCTCCTTGACCGGGCAGTCGGTGGTTTTGAGGTATTCCTCCGCCGCCCGCAGCTTGCAGGCGTTGATATACTCTTTCAGCCCGATCCCGAAATAGTCCTTGAACAGGGAGGTCAGGTAGTCGGCGTTGTAGCCGAACTGCCGCCCGACCGAGGCGGCGGTCACCGGGGTCTTGATGTTGGCCCGCACCCAGGCGGCGATCTCCTGCACGATCTTCGGCGCGTCGGTGGCGGCGGCCTTCTGCGCCGCCGCGATCTCCGACAGCAGCGAAAGCGCCGCGTAGTCGGCCGCCCCCGCCGGGTACTCCTCCCGCCCGCTGATCAGGATGAGCGACTGGAACAGCCCGGTCAGCCGCCCGCCCTCCGCCGGGGCTTTGCAGGAGATCTTCAGGTCCAGCATTTCGGGGGCGTCGGTCTCAAACTCCATCCAGTAAAAGGAGAGCTTTTTGCCGCTGGGCAGCATCCCGAAGCGGGGCAGGTCGGCCGACAGGATCAGCAGGTCCCCCGCCGAGAGGATATAGGCGGAAAGCCCCTCCTGGAGGGATAATTCCCCCTTCAGCATATAGATGGCCTCATAGCGGCCCGGCAGGGCCGGGGGGTGGGTCCAGCCCCGCCCGCCGATAAACTGCCCCGCCCGCAGACAATGGAAGGAAAAACTCCCCCGTTCGGTTTCGATACGCATCCGCACACCGGCTTTCTGTTTCGGGATCCCGGCCCCGCCGGCCCGTTTTCTCTTATTATAACAAAAATTTTCCCGGTTTACAACAAATTTGCGGATGTTTGGCATGAAAATCGTTTTTGCTGTATCGCGCCTGCACCTTGCCGGACGACGGCGGGCGTCCGAAGACCGGCCTCCTACGGCCGGTCTCATGTGGGAGGAACGAGGCAGGCGGCCGCGTCGGACATGGGATTCTTAAGGGGCTTTGCTCCTTAAGCGGATTCTTAAGGCAGAGCCTTAAGCAGATCCCAAAGACAGAGTCTTTGGCCGCTGCCATAAGGGCAGCGAAATAAACACCCCATGACCGAAAGGCCAAGAATGATTTCCACGGAATGTTTGGCGGGATTTTAAGGGGCTTAAGCGCCTTCCCCCCGCCCGCTGAGGAAGAGCCGCTGCCCGTTGGCGGCCGCGATGTCGATCATCTCCTGCGGGGAGAGGCCGCGGATCTCCGCCATCTTTTCGGCGACCGACTGGATCATCGGCGAACAGCTCCGCTTGCCCCGCCAGGGCTCGGGGGCCATATAGGGGCAGTCGGTCTCCAGCAGCAGCTTGTCCAGCGGGGCCGCCTCCACCGCTTCTACCGCCCTGCGGCTGTTTTTGAAGGTGAGGACGCCGGTGAAGCCGATGTAAAACCCCCAGCCGGTGACGATCTTCGCCGTCTCGGCCGACCCGGAGAAGCAGTGCAGCACCCCCGGGACCCCTTTGTAGTCCGCGAGGATCCGCAGCGTGTCGGCGGTCGCCTCCCGGGAATGGATGATGACCGGGAGCTTTAACGCGTCCGCCAGCTCCATCTGCGCCCGGAAGGCCTTTTCCTGCATTTCCGGCCCGAACTCCTTCCAGTGGTAGTCCAGCCCGATCTCCCCGATGGCGGCGATGTTCTCATTTTGCAGGATCTCCCGGAGTTTCGCGAGGCCCGCCTCCCCATATTCCCCGAGGTTTTCCGGGTGGAAGCCGGCGGCGGCGTAGAGGTAGGGGAGGGTGGCGGCGATCTCCACCGCCTTTTCGGAGGAGGGGATGTCGTATCCGACGACGATCGCCTTTTCGACCCCGAGGGAAGGCAGGGAGGGGAGCAGCGTCTCCCGGTCGCCGTCAAACCGGTGGTCGTTATAGTGGGCGTGGGTGTCAAAGATGCCGTGGTAGCGGGGGGTGAACTGCCCCGCGTCGAAGTATTCGGACAGAGTGACCGCTTCCTTTCTGTATCAGTTTGCCGGATGTATAAGCGCTCCCTGCGGTCGCATGAAGCGGGCCTTGCGGCCCATGAAGCGCTCCCTGCGGTCGCATGAAGCGGGCCTTGCGGCCCATGAAGCGCCCCTGCGGGGCATGAAGCGCTCCCTGCGGTCGCATGAAGCGGGCCTTGCGGCCCATGAAGCGCTCCCTGCGGTCGCATGAAGCGGGCTTACGCCCATGAAGCAGCTTT